>SYFR01000048.1 GCA_005800325.1 Myxococcales bacterium
GCAGCGCGATGAGCAGCGGCGCGTCGCTCGACGCACCGCGCACGAGGGCGTGTTGTTCGCCCGCAGCTTCGCCCGCAGCCGCGCCGCTGGCCGCGAAGCCGAGCTCGCGCCACGGGGTCGCGTCGGGCGCGATCGTCGTCGTGCCTCTCGCGGCTCCGCTCGCTACGACGCCGACACCATCGCGCGAGCCGAGCGCGTCGCAGCCGGCACCGAGCGCCGCGACGAGCGAGACGAGCTGGCGACGGCGCATGCCCGCTCAGGTCGGCCGGCGAAGCGTATTCGGCGGCGGCTCGGTCGCGGCGGAGCGCCCCGTGGCGTCGGCCGAAGCGCGCTCGATCGGGGGCTCGGCGCGGCCCGCATCGTTCGCCGCTGCGCCATCCTCTGCGCCCCCAACACCGGGCGCCTCCCCGGCCTGCGACGAACGCACGAGCTCCTCGGACGAGACCGCCGCGGCGGTCCCCGAGATCGGGCCGTCGGACGCGGGCGCGCGACTATGCAGCGTCAGCGGATGGTGGCTGTTCGGAGGCAAAGGCAAGAGCGCCTCGAGGCTCACCGGGATCTCGGAGCTCGCGCCATCCCGGGCGACGCGAGCCTTTGCCGGAAGCTCGGTGAACGACGCCTGCGCGATCAGCGCCAGCTCCGCGTCGATGCGGCTCGGCAGGAGCGTCGACTCGGGCCCCTCGAACCAGGAGAAGAAGCGGCGCATCGCCTCCTTCTGCGGCGGCGGCATGTACTCGAAGTTGCGGCCACGATCGATGATCTCCCAGAAATCCTTGCTGTCCACGCGATCGAGCTCGTCCTTGATCGCGCGCAGCCGCTCGGGCGGATCGTGCTCCATGTCGCGGAAGATGACGCGCGCCTTGTCGCGAAGCTCGCGCGCCAGATAGTAGGCCGCGAGCTTTGCCTGAGCCTTGCGCACGCCCTTGAGCGCCTGTTCGTGGCTGCGCGCCGTCGCCCGGTCGAGCTCGAGGAACGTCTCGCGGAGCATGCCTTCTTCGCGCAGCTCGAGCTCGCACGCGAGCTCGCAGAGCGCCGCCATGTCGTAGGCCACCGTCTCGGTGACGAACGGCAGCTTAATGTCGTAGCCGACGTGGCCGTAGTACTTCATGTGCGCGACCGCCTCGGCCGCGACCTTGCCGTGACCCGTGCGCATCATGGCGGCGACGAGCTGGCGATACTGGTTGAGCACGTTGTACGCCGTACGCACGGCGCGGGCGTTGAGCGTCGCGCGCAGGTACGAGTTCATGTAGCGAAACACCAGCATGACGAGCTCGGTGTCGCCTGCCTTGGCCGCGGCCTCGCCGATGTAGCGCGTGTCGATGGCGATGAGGTAGTTGATGTCCGGCATTGCCGTCAGCGCCTCGTTGTAGATGCCGAGGTACTGGCGCATCACCTTCCACTCGACCCACGTCTTGCGGGCCACGAGGTCGTCGCGCGACTCGGGATCCATGGCGACGAAATCGGGGTTCTCTTCGATCGGTGGGCCGAGCGAAAACCATGCGTGTGACAGCTTGCTCTTGCGCTCGATGTACGCGACCGCGAAGTCCTTGAGCGCGTCGACCGCGCGGCTCGCGATGATCTTGTCTTTGCCGGAGATCGAGTTCGCGACGATGTCGGTGAGCTCTTCCATCGCGGCGACGACGCTGGCCTGCGCCTCGTCGCGATGCTCCGGTTCGGCGGCCCGAGCGCCGGCGCGCACGCTCTCGATCGCGTTCTGACGGATGCGCGCGATGATGTTCGCCGGCTCGAGGAACCAGAACACGTACGCGAAGTACGGCGCCATCATGACGAGCCCGAGCGTCGTCGCCAGCATCATCGCGAGCAGCGTGGCGCGCGGCACGAAGTCGTGGCGCACCGACAGGCTCACGAGCACCCCGCCGACGCACGTCACGATGTAAAAGTTCAGCACGCCGAGGTTCGTGCGGTCGCGCAAGAACATCCTGGCGACGCCCGTGTAGCGCTCGCTCGAGAGCTGCACGACGATGCTGACGACCGTGATCACGATGCCGAGCACCGCGGCGATCATGCCGCCGAGCGCGGGCACGGCGTCGGTGATGTGGTCCTGATCGAAGAGGAAATAGTGGCCGAGCGCGTCACTGGAGCTGCGGCCCGCCCCGCCCGTGAAAAAATGGTCGAGCGCATAGAGCCCGCCGAAGCCGAGCACCGCGAGCGCCGCGATCCCGCTCATCGGCACGAGCCACTTGCGCCAGCTCGAGGGATCGAACCGCGTCATCGACCGTGGAGCGTAGTGCACCGTGTCCTCGAAACGATGGGTATTTCGACGCGCCCGCTTGGGCGAGGGCATCGAAATCCCGTCGATGTCCGAGGATGGCCCGAACTGCGCGGCCCGAACTGCGCGGCCCGAACTGCGCGGCTCAGTCGAAGAGCGGCGCGACCTCGTCGACGGTGAATCCGAGCAGCTGCGGCTCGGGCGTGAGCGCGATCCCGAAGGCGTCGCGCACGCGGCGACGCACCTCGACGGCGAAGGCGACGAGCTCACGCGCCGTGGCGCCGCCGAAATTGACGAGCGCGAGCGTGTGGTTCGTCGAGAGCCCGACCGCCCCGCGACGCGTGCCCTTGCCGAGACCCGCGCGCTCGATGAGCCACGCCGCCGAGAGCTTGTCGCCCTGCGGCGTCGTGAAGCGCGGCATGCGCTCACCCGGGGCAAGCTCGGCCGCGCGCTCGGCGGCGTGGTCGGCAGCCAAGGCTGTGACCGTCGGGTTCACGAAGAACGAGCCGGCGCTCCGGTGGTTCGCGTCGCTCGGGTCGAAGACCATCGACTTCCGCCGGCGCAGCGCGAGCACGGTGCGGCGCACGTCGTCGAGGGACGGGCGGTCGACAGCCTCGAGCGCGCGCGCGAGCTCCGGGTAGACCGCGGGGGAGCCATCGAGGTAGCCGGCGGGGGACGCGCCGCCGCCGGCGAAGCGAAACGCGACGCTCGTCACCACATAGCGGTCGCGGGCCTCGCGCTTGAAGATGCTGTCGCGGTACCCGAAGCCGAGGGCATCTCGCGCGAGCTCGACGGCGCGACCATCTCGGCGATCGACGACACGCACACTCTCGATCGAGCTAGCCACCTCTTGGCCGTACGCGCCGACGTTCTGCATCGGCGCCGCGCCCACGTCGCCCGGGATCCCCGAGAGGCACTCGACCCCCGCGAGCCCCGCGCCGACGCAGAAGGCGACGAGCTCGTCGAAGCCATGCCCGGCCTCGACCGCGACGCGGGTCGCATCGCCGTCGCGCTCGGCGTGGATCCCCCTCGCGCGCACGCGCAGCACGAGCGCTTCGAGGCCGCGATCCGCAGCGAGCACGTTCGAGCCGCCGCCGAGCACGACGAGCGGGGCGCCCGCTTGGTCGGCCCCCGCGAGGGCTGCGCGAATTTCGTCCACCGAAGCGGCCTCGCGGTAAGCGCGCACCGGGCCGCCGACCCCGAAGGTCGTGAGCTCGGCGAGGGTGACCGCGCTCGTCATGGCAGAGGCCGCCGTGAAGAAGCGCCGCCGGCCGCGCACAGGGAGAAGAGCCGGTCGGTGCCGCTGAAGACGATCGCGTCGAGCAGCCGCTCTCGTTCGACCAGCGCGAGCTCGGGCGCGTCGAGCGGAATGCGAATCGTGCCGCCCGCGTCCGGAAAGCCGCACGCCTCGGCGCTGGCGGTCGAGCCCGTGTGCCACAAGTACTCGGCCAGCGTGCGCCCCTCGACCGGCACGACGAGGCGCCTCTTGGTGCGCAAGCGCTCGCCGAGCTCGATGCCGCGCAGCTCCTCGAGCGGCGAGCACACGACGTGACTGTCGACGCCGACCGACAGGCGCACACCGGCCGCGACGAGCGACGTGACGTCGGGGAGCCCGTCGCCGAGATCGCGCTCGGTGGTAGGGCACAGGCACACGGCCGCCCGCGCCTGGCCGAGCAGGTCGGCCTCTCCCGGACCGAGATGCGTCGCGTGGACGGCCACGAACCGCGGCCCGAGCACGCCGAGCGTTGCGAGGTGCTCGACCGGACGCCTGCCCGTCTCGCGCCGGCACGCCTCGACCTCGGCCGGCTGCTCGGCGACGTGCATGTGCAGCGTCAGCGCATGTTTTGCGGCAAATTCCGCCAGCGTGCCCAGCCACGCGGGCGGCACCGCGCGCACGCTGTGCGGAGCGACACCGATCCGCACGCGCGGCTCGCTCGCGTACGCGGCGAGGAGCGCCTCGACGTCGCCGAGCGCGGCCTCGGGCGACGCGTCGGCGAAGCGTCGCTGCACCCCCTCGGGCGGGCGCCCCAGCGCGGCGCGCGCGTACACGACGCGAAGGCGCGCGATCCGGAGGCCCTCGTCGAGCGCCGCCCGGATGACGGCGTGCGACAGCTCCAGCCGGTCGGCGTAGGGCGTGCCGTCGGCCTGGTGGTGCACGTAGTGAAACTCGCCGACAGTGGCGACCCCGGCGCGAGCGAGCTCGCGGTAGGCGACGCGTGAGACGGCGTAGATCGACTCCGGCGTGAGCGAGGCTGCGAGCCGATACATCGCCTCGCGCCAGCTCCAGAAATCGTCCTCTTTGGCGCCGCCCTCGAAGCTCCGCTGCGCGAGCCCGCGCATGCCGCGCTGAAATGCGTGGCTGTGCGCCGTGGCCAGGGCGGGCAGCTCGATCGTGTCGCCGACGGTGCGATGCATGGCGCGATTATGGCGCAGCGCTCGCCGCGGGCCGAGGCCCCCAGAGCAGGTCCTTGCCGGTGGGCCACGTTTGCACGGGCATCTTGCCGATGAGGTTCCGCGCCAAGGAGGGCAGCGGCGCGCAGGCGGCCTCCCCGAGGTCCGTCGACTCTTCGGGATCGTTGAGCACGTCGAAGCAGTGAAACTCGTTGTCCCACTCTCGGGCCTCGATCTTCATGCGGCCCTGCATCATGCCCCAATTGCGAAAGTCGCACTCCCAAAGCCAGGAGCAATTCGAGAGCGGCACGGGCGCCGTCGTTCGCCCTGGGCGCGTCAGGGGATGGCCAATCATCCGCCGCTTGAATGGCAATAAGCCGGGCTCGTCCCATAGCCCCATCAAGTCGAGCATCGTCGCATGGAGATCGAAGTGCCAGGCAAACTCGTCGTGGGCACCGCGGAGCGATGCGGCCTCGCTGAGGGAGAGGGTCCCCTCCGGAGCGTCGAGCCACGCGGGCACCTTGATCTCCTCGTCGTAGAGCGAGCTCGTATGTCCGAGCTGCCAATGCTCTCGGAACGACTCGCCGTGATCGGAGGTGTAGACGATCACCGTGCGCGCGCCGCTCTCCGCTGCGCGCACGCCGTCGATGAGCCTGCCAACGGCCTTGTCGGAGAGGTAGGCGACGTTCTTGTAGTAGTTGAAGAACTCCTGGTTCTTGCCTGACGCTTTCGTGAACTCCGACGGCTGAAATGGCGCCTCGTTCGGGTCGTAGACATAAGGGAAGTGAACATTGGAATAATGAACGACCGCGAAGAATGGCTCTCTCAGCTCGGGCCAGTCGGAGAGCACGCGGTCGGTGAGCAGGCTGTCCTGCGCGCCAGCGTCGAAATGAGCCTTCTTGTCCAGATGGGTGGCGACGGCGAAATGGTCGACTGGCAAGTCCTGCACGTAGAGCCGCATGCTCCCGAACATGACGTGCTGGCTCGTCCAATAGGCTCCCGAATACCCTGCGGCGTGCGCGAAGTCCCATAACAACGGCACCGTGTGCAGGGTCTCCATGGGCTCGATCGCCGCGACTCCGCTCCAGAGGTTCGAGATGCTGATGGCGGTCGTCGAGGCCGCCGCGCGAAGCTGCTGGAAGGCGAAGCGCTTCGGCGTCGCGCGGTTCGAGAACGGCGTCGCGCACGGGGGCGGCGACACTTCGCTATCGGGCACGTAGTCGTTGCACGAGACGTCGTGGCGCAGGCTCTCTTGCACGATGAGCAGCACGTTGCGGGGCGCATGCGGGCTGGCGGTGAGCGCCGGCACCGGCTCGGGCGAGCGGCGCTGCACGCGCAGCTTCGGGCCGTCGTCCTTCTCGCGCAGTCGCTCGTACGCGTGGGACACGAGGCCGTGAAAGTAGATGAGATCCGGCGTCGTCGACTGCCACATGCGAAAGCTCGCCGGGATGCGGGTCGCGCCGTAGAGCACCGCGGGCACGAGCAGCAGGGTTGCGCGGCGAGGCCACGGGCGCGGGCGCACCCAGCGCCTGGCGAGCACGAGCAGCGTGAAGGCGAGCACGACGGCGAGCGCGAGCTCGGCGAAAATCCGCGGCTTGCCGAGCGGCAAATACCCGAAGAGGGTGCTCGGCAAGGAGCGCGCGAAGATGGTCGCGTCGTGGGAGTAGTAGACGTCGTAAAACGAGAAGAAGGCGGCCTGTACGCCGACGGCGAGAGCGAACAGCGTCGCGAACAAGCCGGCAGCGAGGCTCGCGGCGAGCCCCTGGCGACGCGCCGCGCCGTAGAGGAGGACGGCCCAGAAGACGAAGCTCGCGGCGACCGTGCCGAGGTACGCGAGCACGTGCGGTCGGTCGAAGGTAGCCAGGTGCCCGGGCCGGGTCGCGAGATCGCGCAGCGCAATCCAGAGCGCGGGCAACAGCAACACACAGGTTCCCGCCATGCGCCGGAGGAGGCGCACGCGACGGCGCCTCGGGCGCGGGCCGAGAGGCGCTGCGGCTGCGATGGGCCTCGTCATCGGCGCATGCGCCCTGGCAGGCCGCCATGGATCCGCACGGCGTCGCTTGCGAGCGACCGGCAGCCCGGCTCGTCGAGCGACAGCGGGCGGAGCTCGTCCGGATCGCGCAGCACGTCGTAGCAGAGCCAGTCGGTGTCGAACTCGCGCGCGTGCACCTTCAGCGCGCCGCGCATCACGCCCCAGTTCTCGAAGGCGCAGCCCCACACGCCCGCGCAGTTGGTGAGCGCGATCGGGGGCGGCTCGGCTGGCGCACGCAGCAAGCTGCGCCCGGGCATGCGCGCGCGGTAGCTCGCGAGCTCGGGGGCGTCCGCGAGGCCGAGTAAATCGAGCACCGTCACGGCGAGATCGGTGTGAAACGTCGGCTCCGCGGCGTGGCTCGCGAGGCCTTGGCGCTCCTCCACCGTGAGCGTCGCGGGCGGCGCGTCGATGAATGCGGGGACGCGCAGCTCGACGTCGAAGAGCGAGCCCGTGTGACCGAGCTGCCCGTGCTCGCGGAACTGCTCGCCGTGGTCGGAGGTGAACACGACGACCGTGCGCTCTCCGAAGGGCTGCGCCCGGACGAACTCGACCAGGCTCGCAATCGCCTTGTCCTGCCGGTGAACCGCGTTCTTGTAGTAGTTGCGATGCGCCGCGTTGTCGTCGGGAGCGCGGCTCGTGCTCGACGGCTGAAATGGCGCGTCGTTCACGTCGACGAGGTACGGCACGTGCGTGTTGCCGAACTGAGCGAGCGCAAAGAAGGGCTCCTTCAACAGCGGCAGCTCGCGCACCACGGCCTCGGCGAGCTTCAGGTCGTCGGCGCCAACGTCGACGTCCGCGAGGGAGTCGAGGGTCGTCGCGCTGGTGAAGAACCGCACCGGCAGGTCCTCGACCCACAAGAGCGAGTTCGCGAACAGCATGTGGTGGCTCGTCCAATAAGCCGTCTCGAGGCCGGCCGCGTGCGCGTAGTCGAACCACGCCGGCGCCGAGTGCAGCGCCTCGCGGCCTGCCGTCGGCTCGAGGCCCGTCCACAAGACCGCGAGGCCGATCGCGGTCGTGGTCGCGTTGGCGCGCATCTGGTCGAGCGGCAGGCGCCGAGGCGTCGCGCGGTGCAAGCGCGGCATCGTGGAACACGGCGCGTCAGGGAGCGTGCAGCCGACGTCGGCGCGGAGGCTCTCGGTCAGGACGAAGAGCACGTTGCGCGGCGCACGCGGCGCGGCGGTGAGCTTCGGCAGCGGCGGCGGAGTGCGGTTTTTCGGGCGAATTTGCGGCGCGGGCACCATGCCGAGCGCGCTCTTGGCGACGCCGCCGAGCGCGTGAAAGTAGAGGACGTCCGGGGTCGAGCCCTGAACCGCGCGGTACGAGCACGGCAGCGTGCCGAGCAGGGCGAGCGCGATCGGGGCGAGCCCGATCACGCGCCGCACCGTCCGTCTGCGGGCGCGCACGAAGCGCCGCGCGAGCACGACGAGCATGACCGAGCCCAAGAACGGCGGGAGCACGCTCGCCGAGAAATTCGAGAGGTCGGCGCCGAGCTGCCCGAGCACGCTCGCCCCCATGGTCGCCCCGAAGAGCGATGCGTCGAGGTTGAGGTAGGTCGCGTACTGGCGGTGAAAATAGATCTGCGAGCCGACGACGAGGGTCGCGAGCAGGACGAAGAGCGCGGTCGCGAGCACTCGCAAGAACCCTCTTCTTGCCGATGCACAAGCGAGCAGGAGCGCCCAGAGCGCGGCCGCCTCGACGATCGCGGCGAGGTAGCTCCCGAAATACTTCGCCGGAAAACCGAGGATCCGCTCGCCGCGAAGCGCCACGTCCGTCGCTACGACGCCCACCGACGGCAGCGCGAGCACCAGGGCCGCGCGGATCCTTGCCGCGCGTGCTCGAGCGCGCCGCCAGCCCGGTCTGCTCGACGAGCCCGCTGCGCTCGACGGATCCTCGGTCATGGACGGATCCTCGGTCATCGACGAGGCCGCTGTGTTCGACGGGCCCTCTGTCCTTCGCGGGCGGAGTATGGTGGGCACGTGAGACTGCTCCTGGTCCATACCGGTGGAACGCTGATGATGCGTGGCAGCGAGGATCGCCCGCTCGCGGCGTCCTCGTACGTCGACGACTTGCTCGGCGAGGTTCCTCTACTCGCGAAGATCGCCGACGTCGACACGCGCATCCTCTTTCAACTCGATTCGAGCGACATGCAGCCCGAGCACTGGCTAGAGCTCGCCCGCACGATCCACGCCGAGCTGCCGAGGTACGACGGGGTCGTCGTCGTCCACGGTACGGACACGATGGCCTACACCGCGAGCGCCCTCGCCTTCCTGCTGCCCGATCTCGATCGGCCCGTGGTCTTTACCGGCTCGCAGCACCCGCTCGCGCGCATTCGCACCGATGCACGCCAGAACTTGATCGACGCCTTCCAGCTCGCGACCATGGCGATCCCCGAGGTCGGCGTCGCCTTCGCCTCGAAGCTCATTCGCGGCTGCCGTGCGACCAAGCTCGACGCCTGGGGCCTCGACGCCTTCGACTCGCCGAACTTCGCGCCGCTCGCGGTCCTGGGCCTCGGCATCGACGTCGCGCGCGGGCTCTTGCCGCCGCGGACGCGCCAGGCGTTCGACGAGCGCCTCGAGCCGCGGGTGCTCGCGCTGCGCCTATTTCCCGGGCTCGAACCGCAGCTGTTGCTCGACGCGCTCGCGAGCGGCGTACGCGGGCTCGTGCTCAAGGCGTTCGGCTCGGGCAACGTGCCGACGATCGGGCGCTCGCTCGTGCCGGTGATCGAGCGCGCGACCTCGCTCGACGTTCCGGTCGTGGTCGTGAGCCAGTGCGTCCGCGCGCACGTCGACTTGCAACGCTACTCGGGGGGCGCCGCGGCGCTGGCAGCCGGAGCCATCGGCGCCGGCGACATGACCACCGAAGCCGCATTGACGAAGCTCATGGTGGCGCTCGGACGCGTCGGGGAGCACGAGCGCGTCGCGGCCATCCGGGCGCTGTTCGCCTCGGCCCCGCTCGGCGAAATGAGCTGCGACTAGGCCGCGCCGACACCTACCGGCGCCCCGCAGCGACTAGCCGCCCTGGCACCCGCCGGCGATGAGCGGGGCGAGCACGGCGCGAAGGTCGAGCGCCTGCGGCTCCGCGAAGGAGTCAGCATTGAGCGTCCCCACCGCGCGAAGGAAGCGCGGCATGTCGCGACCGCACGCCTGGTAGAGCTCCGCGAGCGCCACGCCGCCCGAGTCGTACGTCTGCGCCTGCGCGAGCGCCGCGTTGTTGAGTTCGCGGTCGAGGCCGAGCTCACGCTCGAGCGACGCGAGCAGACGCCGTTTCTCGCGGAGCTTTTCCGGCTTCGCGAGCTGCGAACGGTAGAGCTTGTCGAGCTCGCCGCACGTCGCCTGCACGCGCGCTTCGCGTCGACGCTCCTCCGCGAGCCCCTCTTCGTAGAGCGAGCGCTGCCTCGCTCCGCCGCCCGGGCGCGCTTGCAGGTAGAGGGGCGTGAGCTCCTCGGCGACGAAGGTCGCGAGGCTCTCGTTATAGAGCGACTGGCTCTTCACGTAGGTCGTCGCGTGCACCGACTCGTGTAAGACGACCTCGACAAGGCCGGCCGCGCTCGCGTCGTCGTGCTCATGGGGAGCGCCGAGCATCGTCGACAGCACCGGATCGTCGAACCACCCGAGCGTCGAATAGGCGCGGGCGGGGCGCACGTACACGTCGAGCCCATCCTCACGCAGAAGCACGGCTTGCCGCTCCGCGTCGTGACGCTCGAACCAGCCGAGGTAGGGCACGGTGCCCACGATCGGGAAGGTCCACGTCTCCGGCTCGAGGCTGAGGGGCGGCGCCGCCGTGACCACCCACACCGCCGCGGGGCGCTCGAGATCCGCGTAGGTCGCGTAGCTGTTCGTCGCCACGAGCCCATTGGCCTCCGCGAACGCCTTCACGTCGGCGACCATCGCGAGCAGGCGTCGCGTGCTCGCGGGCTCACGCTCGTCGGCCAGCACCTCGGTGATGGGGCGCGCGCGATAGGCGATGTCGTCCTGACCTTCGGCGGCCTGCACCAGGTATTCGACCTGGAGGCAACCAGCGGACGGCACCGCGAGCGCGAGCGCCGCGAAGAGCGAGAGCACCCGACCAGCCATCGCCCGTCAGCCTAACGGCGCGAGTCCTAAATGAGGCGATGAAATTCGCGCGCGCGGAGGCTCGCTTGCGGGCGGATTCGCGCAATTCATCCCCTCGTCATGGCGTGCCCTGCGCGACGTCATTGTAATAGGCTGCTGCGATGCAGCTTGTGCCACCACCCGAGCGATGGGTCCCCGCTGCGACCGAGCGTGGGACGCTGCGCGCTGTGCTCGCCGCCGTGGGGCTCCGCAAGATCATCGGCGTCGCCGTCGGCGCGGCGCTCACCTTCGGCGCCGCTCCCGCGCGCGCCGAGAGCCTCATCAAGAACCCGAACGCGCACCCCGACTATCGCGTCGAGCTCGAGCCGCAAGCCGTGTTCGCGTTCTGGCACCGGCGCTTCTCGCATTGGCGCACGAGCCGGGCGTTCGATGATCCGGAGCTCGGCGCTGGCTTCCGCGCCACGATCGAGCTCGCCGATCCGGCGTTCGTGCCCTCGATCAACAACAACGTCGGCATCACCACCGGGCTCGTGGCCATGAGCTGCGAGTGCCGCGGCTTCTCCGTGCAGACGCACGTGCTCGGAGGCGTGCAGTGGAGCTTCTGGTTCACCGAGCGCCTGAGCGCGTTCGCCGAGGCAGGCCCGATCATCCGGCTCTATGACGGGTTCGTCGAGCCGGACCTCGACCTCTTCGGTCAGGTCGGCGGTCGCGTGTCCTTCAACGACGACGTCGCCTTGACGATGCGCCTCGGCTACCCGTACACGGTCTCGCTCGGCGCCTCGTTCTTCGTCGGCAGCTGAGCCCTCGTCGTGCGCCGCGCTTGCATGCCCGCGCGCGGCGCCCGAGTCGGCCGCGTTCGTCGCGTAACCTGGCTGCTGTTTGGCTGGCGAGCCCAGCAGCCGGCGCACTAGACTCCTGTCAGATGGGCCAGGTCCTCGACGTCCTCCTCGCCATCTTCGGACTGGCGCTCCTCATGATCGTCCACGAGGCGGGCCATTTCTTTGCCGCGCGCGCGTACGGCTTGCGCGTGAACACCTTTTCGATCGGGTTCGGGCCGACCTTCTTCAAGATCGAGCCGAGCGACGGCTACTTTTGGTTCACGACGCTCGGCGGCAAGGTGCGCCTACGGCTCGGCAAGCACGACGAAGCGCGGCACGGGCCCACGGTCTACCAGGCCGCGATGATTCCGTTCCTCGCGTACGTGCAGATCGCGGGCATGAACCCGCTCGAAGAGCACGATCCGGAGGACAAGGGCAGCTACGCGAACGCGCCGCTGCTCGGACGCATCGTCACCATCGCCGGCGGACCGCTCGCGAACTACGCCTTCGCGTCGGTGTTCTTCTTCGTCAGCTTTTTCTACGGCGGCGTCGAGAGCGCGCCGCTGCCGACCGACGCGGGCACGACGACGTTGTTCGTGATGCCCGGCGAGCCCGCCGAACAGGCAGGCCTGCGCGACGGAGACGTCGTCGTCGCGGTGAAGGGGACCAAGGTCGACACCTGGGAGCAGATGGCAAAGATCATCTCGGCGCACCCCGACCAGGCGCTCCCGATCGTCGTGACACGCGGCGGCGAAGAGCACGCGCTGACCGTGACGCCGAAGCGCCACGAGGACCGCGGGCTCATCGGCGTGCGGCTGCAGGGCAAGCGCACGCCCGTCACCGCGAGAGAGGCAGCGCGGCTCGCGGTCGTGACGCCGGCCCTCGTCGTGAAGACGCTGGCGACGACGCTCGCGAAGGTGATCACGCGCGAGGTCGACGCGGAGCTCGGCGGCCCCGTGCGCATCGTGCAAGACAGCGCGCGCATGGTGCGGCGCGGCATCACCGACTGGCTGCACCTCCTCGGCGTCTTGTCCGCGTACCTCGGCGCGTTCAACCTCATCCCCTTCCCGTCCCTCGATGGCGGGCGGCTCGTCTTCCTCGGCTACGAGCTCGCCACGCGGAGGCGACCGGACGCGCGCATCGAGGCCAAGATCCACATCGTGGGGCTCATGATGCTGCTCGGGCTCATGCTCTACGTGACGATCTTCAACGATCTCAATCTCGGCGGCGGCGCGAAATAGTCCGACCCGGTTCGAATGAACCAGGCTGGGCGACCGAAAGATCTCTTGACCGCGAGAGTGCGCCCGAACACGAGCCGGGCGGCGCGAAGGTCCGCCGTGATCGGTCCTTCGAGAGCCGCGATCGTGGGGTGCTTGGCGCTGAGCCTCTCAGCCTTGCTCTGCGCGTACCCGGCGCGCGCCGCGGACGGCATGGAGCGCGAGCTCGTCGCGGAGCGTGACGCCGAGGGACCGCCGCCGATGCCGAGCCTCTCGCACCAGGGGCTCGCGCTCGATTTCGAATACGCCATCGTGCGCGCCACCGCGACGGACGTGGTGACGGGCGAGCCGCTCGAAGGCCCCGGCGCCTACGGCTACGCGGCGGCGCTCGCCGCTTCGTTCGCGCTCGTGCCGCGTCGCTTCTACGTCGGCGTCGCGGAGGACTTCGCGTCCGCCAGCGTGCCGAGCGGGATCTCGCGCGAGAGCGGCGGCTCGAGCGTCGTGGCCGGCAACCCGGAGCTCTGGGCGCGCGCGTTGTGGACGAGCCGCGTGGGGCTCGCTGCGGGCGGCGGCCTCGGCGCCGTCTTGCCATTGCCGCGCTCGTTCACGGCGACCGAGACGGAGGTCGTGCGCGTCGTGCGCGTCATGCGGCCATGGGGCGAGCCGCACTTTCAGGACCTCACGATGACCTTGCGGCCGTTCCTCGACATCCGCCACATGGTCGGGCCGGTGTTGCTCGAGGCGCGCCAGGGCATCGATCTCGGCGTGCGCGTGCGCGATCTCCGCGGACACGAGAGCCGCACCGAGATCGGAGCCCAGACGAGCCTCTTCGTAGGTCTGCGTCTCCACCGCACGGTCATGGCGGGGCTCGAGCTGCACGAGGTCTACCAGCTCACCGCCGACGTCTCGTCGCCGAGCTGTCCCGCTCCGTGCGACGAACACCGCGTCGAGCTCTCGATCGCCCCGAGCCTGCGCTTTCGCTGGCGCCCCATCGCGCCGTCGTTGAGCTTGCTCCTGCCGCTGTCGACGCCGCTGCGGGCCGAGGTGGACTCGTACTATGCCGCGCGCCTGCACGTCGGCGCGAACCTCGCGCTCGACTGAGGACGAGTGCCTGCCCGTCGACAACCTGGCCGGGGCCACTTTGGCCGTGTCGCTTCGACGCGCATCAGCTAAGACGCGCCGCCATGATGCTGTTCGAGCTGCTCGAGCACTACGATTTCGGCGCCGTTCACGTCGCGCGAGACGCCGCGAGCGGAATGCACGCGATCGTCGCGATCCACGACACGCGCCTCGGACCCGCGATCGGCGGGTGCCGCTTCTTGCCCTACGCGGCGGAGCGCGACGCGCTCGTCGACGCGCTGCGCCTGGCGCGCGGCATGACCTAC
>SYFR01000464.1 GCA_005800325.1 Myxococcales bacterium
AAGACGCGTGGACTCCGCGCACCGAGCGGGCGAGCGCGCGCGCTGCACACCTTCTTTCACCACGAGCTGCAGGCAGCCGAGCTGATGGCGTGGGCGGTCCTCGCTTTCGCCGACGCCCCGCAAGAGCTGCGGGCGGGCCTCATCGGGATCGCCCGCGACGAGATCCGCCACATGCGCCTCTACGCCGAGCAGCTCGCGCGCCTCGGCTTTTCCATCGGCGACTTTCCGGTGCGCGACTGGTTCTGGGAGCGGGTGCCGAGCTGCCCGACCGCCGCGAGCTTCATGGCCGTGATGGGGCTCGGCTTCGAGAGCGCCAACCTCGAGCACGCGGCGACGTTCGCGGCGCGGTTTCGCGAGGCGGGCGACGAGGAGGCAGCAGCGGTGCAAGAGCTCGTCGGACGGGAGGAGCTCCCGCACGTGCGCTTCGGCGCCCACTGGTTCGGCAAGCTCACGGGCTCGCTCGGCTTCGCGAGCTGGTCGCGCGCGCTGCCGGCCCCGCTCTCGCCAATGCTGATGCGAGGCTCACCGATCGCGCGACAGGCGCGCCTCGCGGCAGGTCAGCCGCCAACGTTCATCGACGAGCTCGAGCGCTGGGAGGCCGCGCCCGCGGAGGGCTCATGACCCTCGGGGCTGCGTGGACTCTCAACCTCGACGCCGACCTCGAGCTCGAGCGTGGGGTCGGCTACGCGCCGAGGGGCGCCATCGTCGCCGCGATCGCGCAGAATCGGGAGCCCCTGGCCAAGGCGCTGCTCGGCGCGGACGATCTCCTCATCGACGAGACCTCGCCGGCCGGCTGCGCGCGGGGCCTCTCGGGACGCGCGTTCTGCCCGACGCCGCGTGCCCTCGCGGCGCTCACGCGGACGGGAGCCGTCCCGGAGCCGCACCCATCGTTCGAGGTGCTGCGCCGTGTGAACAGCCGCGCCTTCGCCATGTCGCTCGGCGCGACGCTGCCCGACGCCGAGGTGGTGACGACCGAGGCCCGCGCCCGCGAGCTCTTGTCGCGGCCCCCGTCCGTCTCGCGCGGCTGGCGCCTGAAGAGCCTCTTCGGCTTGGCGGGGCGCGGCCAGCGCTCGCTCGCGTGCGGGGCGCTCTCGCCGCACGACGCCGGCTTTCTTGCCACCTGCCTCTCGCGCCACGGCGCCGTGGTGCTCGAGCCCGAGGTCGAGCTCGTCGCGGAGTGGGCCATTCATGGGCTGCTCGCGGCGACGGGCGAGCTCGCGCACGGCGCCGTCGTCCGCCAGCGCTGCGACCGGCGAGGCCGATGGCTCTCGACCGAGCCCGTCGACGAGCACGCCCTCGACCGCGGCGTGCGAAGCGCCCTCCTCGCCGAGGTCGCACACGTCGGCGCCGCGCTTCATCGTGCCGGCTATTTCGGCCCCTTCGGCGTCGACGCCTTCAGCTATCGCGTGAGCGGCGGCGAGGCCCTCCAGCCGCGGAGCGAGATCAACGCTCGCTACTCGATGGGCTGGCCCGTCGGCATGCGCGGCTTTCGCGCACAGTGAGGGCACAGTGCGCGCGCGGCGATTGCGCTAACATGCGGTCGATGCCTCGCTTCGCCCGCAACCCGCACGCCCCTTCGCTCGGAGGCACTGCGCTCCCGGCAGGAGCGCTCGTCGCAAGCTCGCTCGTTACCACGTCGCTCCCCGGAAAATCGCTGGTCGCAGCGGCGCTGCTCGCGACCGCGCTCGTCGCGTGCTCGTCCTCCGGCACGGGGGGCACGGACGGCGAGACCAGCAGCACGGCCACGACGTCGTCGAGCGCAAGCGGCGGGGCCACGGGCGGCACCGGCGGCTCCGAGAGCACCTCCGTCGGCGGCGCGCAGAGCAGCGGCTCGTCCACGGGCGGCGGTCCCACCTCGACGGCCACGGGGGGCTCGGGCACGGGGGGCTCGGGCACGGGGGGCTCGGGCACGGGGGGCTCGGGCGTGGGAGGCTCGGGGAGCGCGGCCCCGGAATGCACGAAGGCGAGCGACTGCGCGATCGTCAACGACTGCTGCCAGTGCAGCTCGCTCCCCGTCGCCGAGGCCGCCAACGCAGTGTGCAACCTCCAGTGCCTCATTCCGTCGTGCCAGGCGCTCGGCGAGCCGAGCCCGGTCGCCTCGTGCACCGCGGGGCAATGCGTCGCGTTCGCCTGCGACGCCTCGAAGGTCCTCTGCAAGAGCCTCCCGCCATCATGCCCCGCCGGGCAAACGCCGCTCGTCGTCAATACGTGTTGGGGCGGGTGCGTGCCGGTGACGGAGTGCAGCGCGGTCACCTCCTGCGCGAGCTGCGGCGCGGGCACGGCGTGCGTCACCGAGGTCGCCCAGGGCGGCGCGACGCACCGCTGCGTCGAAGTGCCGGCCGAGTGCCAAGGCAAGGCGAGCTGCGCGTGCATGGGCGCGAGCGTGTGCCTGCCGCCGTACGCCTCGTGCGCCGACGCCGGCGGCGCGCTCAGCTGCTCTTGCCCGAACTGCTGAGCGAACGCGCCCTGCGGCTCATGCTGACCTGCGGAGCTGCGCGACTCAGGTGGCGCGTCTCTGATTCGCAACAGCAGCGCTGCTGGCGCGCCCGGAGGGATTCGAACCCCCGACCCGCAGCTTCGAAGGCTGCCGCTCTATCCAGCTGAGCTACAGGCGCGAGCCGCGGCACCATCGAAGAATCGCGCGCGCGTGTCAAGCGCCTGGGCCTCCGTTGCAGGGCCGGCGCAGCACACGCAGCCGAGACAACCGTCAAGGGGCCAGCGGGCAAACAAGCGGCAAGGGCCCCTCCCCGCCAGGTTCGCCACGGACGTGGCGGACGGGCCCAGCTCCGCCCGCGGAGCGCACGTTCCACCGGCGGAGCCCACCCTCGGCATCGCGTCACCCCGAGAGGCAGCCCTGCGGCACGCCCACGCCGACTCGCCGCCCAACCGCGCGAAGCCGCGTCGAGCGCACCACCTCGCCCACACGCGCCGTGGGAAGCGGAGGAAACGCCGAGGAGACTCACTCGCCGCGCGGCACCGACTCGTCGCTTACCTCCGGTAACGCCCTCGCAATGACCAACAGCGGCACGGGCATTGCTGACCTCGGGGGGACCCGTGCTCACCATGGCAACACGCGCCGTATTGCCCCGCTCGGCTGGAAACAAATAACGCCAGCCGGCCCTAGCCTCCCGAAGCGCAGGGACTATCTGGCGAAGGCGCCAACACGGCAATGCCATCGCAGCATGTGGCCACGCTGGCATGGGCCCAATGCAGCATGCACACATCGCAGCACGAGCCAATTGCGGCATGAGAAACACGTACGTGCGCGCTCTACCCGAATCCAGGAGAACCCCAGCGTGATTGACATCGACAACACCATCGAAGGAGTCGAGCAACTCTATCGTTCGATCACCGGCACGGCGCCGCTCAACGGAGCGCCGACCGACGTCATCCCGCCCGAGCGAGATCCGGTGCAGTACATCGAGGCCCAGATGGATCGGCTGCTCTCGGCCCTCGGTCCGCCGCAAGCGCCCCGCACCGCCTCGCCTCCCATGACGCTCTGGGAGACGGAACAGGCCTATGTGGCCGTACTGGATCTTCCTGGCGTCGCACGCGAGGGCGTCAAGGTGTCGCTCGCGGCGGGTGGCTTGATCGTGAACGCCCTTCGCGCGAACCCCGTCAGCGAGCGCGCCCCGGCCGCGCGCGTCCTGCATCAAGACCAGCCGATCGCCGCCTACGCGCGCCACATCGCGTTCCCCGCCGACGCCGCGCTCGAGCAGGTGGAGGCGAAGATGCAGGACGGCTCGCTGACCCTCAGGGTCCCGCGCGCCGCGGCGCAGGGAAGAAACATCGAAGTCCACTGAGACTTCTTCGCAGACTGGCCCGTTCACCGGCCCGTTCACCGGCCCGTTCACCGGCCCGTTCACCGGCCCGTTCACCGGCCCGT
>SYFR01000465.1 GCA_005800325.1 Myxococcales bacterium
CGTCGTCTACGGCGTCGTCGGTCTCAAGACCCACGCGAAGGTGTGCCTCGTCGTCCGCCGCGAGCGCGACGGGATCCGTCGCTACGTGCACCTCGCGAGCGGCAACTACAACCCGCTCACGGCGCGGGCCTACACCGACATCGGGCTCTTCACCTGCGACCCGGAGCTGGCGGACGACGTGTCCGACCTCTTCAACGCGCTCACCGGGATTTCCCGCAAGCGCGAGTACCGCAAGCTGCTCGTCGCGCCGGTGGGCATGCGCGAGGAGCTCGTGCGGCGCGTCGAGCGGGAGGTCGAGCGGCACCGCGCGGAGGGCGAGGGGCGGATCGTGTTCAAGCTCAACGCGCTCACGGACAAGACGATGATCGACGCGCTCTACGTGGCGTCGCAGGCCGGCGTTTGCGTCGACCTTCAGGTGCGCGGGATCTCGTGCTTGCGGCCGGGCGTCGCCGGGCTGAGCGACAACATCCGCGTGACCTCGATCGTCGGGCGCTTGCTCGAGCACACGCGCATGTACTGGTTCAAGAACGGTGGCAACGACGAGCTGTTCGTCGGCAGCGCCGATCTCATGGGACGCAACCTGGAGCGGCGCGTCGAGACGCTGTTTCCCATCGAGGAGCCGCGCTTGCGCGCAGCCCTTCGGGACGACGTGCTCTTCTTTCACCTCACCGATACCGCGAAGGCGCGAGCGCTCGCGTCGGACGGAAGCTGGGCGCGGGTCGCGCCGGCCGCGGGCTCGAGCCCTCTCAATACTCAAGTGGCCCTCATCGAGAGGGGCGGCCGCTGGCGTAACGAGGAATGAAGCGACGCGTCGTCATCGTCGGAGGGGGGATGAGCGGGCTCGCCGCCGCGCACCGGCTGCTCGAGCTGTCCGAGCCCGGCACCCTCGACGTGGAAGTGGTGGAGTCGTCCGCTCGCCTCGGCGGCGCCATCCATACCGAGCCCGTCGACGCGTACCCCGTCGTGGAGCACGGCGCCGACATGTTCGTGACCGACAAGCCGTGGGCGCTCGACCTGTGTCGCCGGCTCGGGCTCGAGGGCGACATCGTCCGCACGAACGACCGCTTTCGGCGCACGCTCGTGCTGCGCGATGGCAAGGCCGTCGGCGTCCCTGAGGGCTTCACGCTCATGGCGCCGTCCGAGCTCATGCCTATTTTGCAGACGCCGATCTTGAGCGTCGCCGGCAAGGCACGCATGGCGCTCGAGCTCGCCGTGCCGCGGCGCAAGGAGGAGCAGGACGAGAGCATCGCATCGTTCGTGCGGCGACGGTTCGGCCAAGAGCTGCTCGATCGGATCGTGCAGCCGCTCGTCGGCGGGATCTACACCGGGGATCCCGAAAAGCTGAGCCTCAGAGCCACCCTGCCGCGATTTTGCGACATGGAGTCGACGTCGCGCAGCGTCGCCCTAGCCGCATGGCGAAGGTCTCGGGACGAGAAAAAACGGGCAAAAACAGCGGAAACTACGGCGAATACGACGGCGAATACGACGGCGAATACGACGGCGAATACGACGGCGAATACGACGGCGGAGAGCGGCGCCCGCTACGGCTTGTTCGTGTCGCTGGGGCGGGGCATGAAGTCCCTCGTCGAGGCGCTTCGCGCCAAGATCGAAGCGTCCGGCAAGGTGCGACTTCGCACCAAGGTCGTGGGGCTCGAGCGTCGGGGCGAAGGCTATCGCGTCGGCTTGTCACCCGAGGGGCACATCGACTGCGATGGCGTCGTCGTCGCGTTGCCCGCGTACACGGCGAGCGAGCTCCTCCGGCCGCTGTCGGCGCCGCTCGCGAACGGCCTCGACCGCATCCCCTACGCCTCGACGGCGGTGGTGTTGAGTGGGCACGCGCTCGCCGACGTCGCTCATGCGCTCGACGCCTTCGGGCTCGTCGTCCCGCACGTCGAGAAGCGCCGCATCCTCGCGGTCAGCTTCTCGAGCCGCAAGCTGAAGGGCAGGGCGCCCCGCGGCAGCGTGCTCCTCCGGACCTTCGTCGGCGGCGCGATGCAGCCCGAGCTGTTCGAGCTCTCCGACGCGCGGATCGAGGGGCTCGTCCTCGAGGAGCTTCGCGCCATCTTCGACGTCGGAGGTGCGCCCGATTTTATCCGGGTCGTGCGCTGGACGCGCGCGATGCCGCAGTACCACATCGGGCACCTCGCCCTCGTGGACGAGCTCGAGGCGGAGAGCCACAAGCTCTCGCACCTCGCGATCGCGGGCAGCTACCTGCGCGGCGTCGGCATCCCCGACTGCGTGCGGAGCGGCGAGGCTGCGGCCGAGCGCGTGTTGACCTCGATCCAGAGCCGCTGAGCCGGGCCGCGCTCCTCGGAGAAATCGTGGCCGGTTTCTTTGAATTGGGACGAGAGCGGTCGCTATCCTTCCAAGCGTGAGCGACGCCATCGCGGCCCACGACGCCGACGCAGCGATCGGGCTCGTCTTGGCCGGCGGCGCAGCGCGCGGCGCGTACGAGGTCGGCGTGCTCGAGCACATCGTGGAGCACGTCTCGCGCGACCTCGGGTACGACGTGCCGCTCGACATCTTGTCCGGCACGAGCGTCGGCGCCATGAACGTGTGCATGCTCGCCGCCTACGCCGATGAGCCACGGGCGCGCGTCGCGCACCTCGCGGGCGTCTGGACGGAGCTCGACATCGGCAACATCCTCCGGCCCGCGGCGCGTGGCGTCTTCGACGTGGCCCGGGGCCTCTTCGGGCGAGGGCTCTCCGGCCTCGAGGCCGGCGCGCTCTTCGATCCGACGCCGCTCGCCGAGACGCTGCGCCGCGCGATCCCGTTCGAGCGCATCGACACGCACCTGCGCGCGGGGCGCCTTCGCAGCGTGACCGTCACCGCGACGCAGATTTCGACCGGGCGCGCGGTCGTCTTCGTGCAGCGGCGACGGGCACAACCGAGCCCGTGGTCGACGAGCCACCACGTCGTGCCGAAGCCCGTTCGCCTGCGCGCGATCCACACGCTGGCGTCCGCGGCCGTTCCGCTCCTGTTCCCGGCGGTCCCCATCGACGGGCGCTACTACTGCGACGGCGGGCTGCGGCAGAACGTGCCGTTGTCGCCTGCGCGTCGTCTCGGTGCGCGCGCGCTCATCGTCGTGAACCCGAAGTACGTCGCGCCGCGGCCCGCGCACGACGCCGTCCTCGAGCATGCGCCCCACGAGCCGTTTCCGAGCCCGCTCTCCATCGTGGGAAAGGCGCTGAGCGCGCTGCTCCTCGATCGCATCGACAACGAGATCGATCGCTTCGAGAAGGTGAACGAGATCCTCGACGCGGGCACGCGCCGGTTCGGCGATGCGTTCGTTCGCGGCCTGAACGACGAGCTCGGCTACGACCCGCGCGAGGGGCTGCAGCGGCTCGGCATCGTCCACATTCGCTCGAGCATCGACATTCCGGGCATGGCGGCCGACTACGTGAGCAGCCCCGCGTTTCGGCAGAACGGACTGCTCGGGCGGCTGATGAGGCGCATCGCCGAAGACCCCGCGATGCGCGAGGCCGACCTCTTGAGCTACCTGCTCTTCGACGGAGAGTTCGCCGGGCGCCTCATTGAGATCGGGCGAGTCGACGCGCGGGCCTACCACGGCGCGCTGTGCAAGCTCGTCGACGACACCGTGGGGCGCCGCATGCTCTTGCGTAGCTAGCGAACGATGGTGGGGATCCCCGCGAGCTCTTGCGGCGTTAGTCCGCTGAGTTCGAAATAGGGATCCCCGCGAGCTCCGGCAGCCCAAGCGCGAGGTTCGCATTCTCGAGCGCCTGTGTCGCCGCGCCCTTGAGGAGGTTGTCGATCGTCGCGACCACGACGGCGCGCGTGCCGTCCGTCGTGAAGCCGCCGAGCTGCACGGTGTGCTTGTGGGCTGCGTCGCGCACGAGCGGGGCAACACGGGTGACCTTGACGAGCGGCTCCTTCGCGTAGCGCGCCTCGTACCGCGCCGAGAGCTCCGGCGCGTCGAGCGCGAGGGTGAGCTCACAGTCGATGGTGAGCGTGATGCCGCGAAAGAAGGGAGCCACGTGCGGCATGAAGCGCACCGCGGCTCCGAGGTGGTGGGCGATCTCGCGCTCGTGGACGTGACCCGTGAGCGCGTAGGGCATCAGGTTGTCGCGCAGCGCCTCGGCGTCGTTCTTCGGTGAGGGCGTCGTGCCCGCGCCGCTGTAGCCCGACACCCCGAAGATCGATGGCGGCCGCGCGAGCAGCGGTACGAGCGGATCGAGCGCGAGCTCGGCTGCCGTCGCGTAGCAGCCCGGGTTGGCGATCCGCTCGGCGCTACGGAGCGCTGCCCGAGTTCGCTCCGGGAGCCCGTAGGACCACTCGGGCGAGAAGCGATGATCCGCGCTGAGGTCCACGATGCGCGTGCGCGGTGAGGCCGCGTCGATCGCTGCGACGTACGGGGCCGCGTGCCCGTTCGGCAGCGCCAGGAACACGGCGTCGACCTCGCGCGATGCGGCATCGATCGGACCGAGCGACTCGATCGCGAGGGATGCGCCCGTGGCCTCGGGCAAGAGGTCCGACAGCGGGCGGCCCTCGAGCTGACGCGAGGACACGAACGCGAGCTCGAGCGACGGGTGCCCGTAGATGAGACGCACGAGCTCGGCGCCGACGTGGCCCCGCGCGCCGATGAGACCGACGCGGAAGCGCGCGTCAGTCACTCGCGACCCCGTGATCCTTGAGCGACGCGGGCAGCGCGAGGGCGGTACGCACGCACCGCTCGATCTCTTCGAAGCTCTGCATGCCGTACCAGAACACGGTCCACTTCTGCGTGCGGTAGCTGCCGTCGCTCTGCTGGAAATACCAGGAGTTCACTTCGTTCACGGTCTGCGACCGCCAGAAGAGCTTCTGGTTATCGCGCCGCATGCGCGCCCAGATGGAGCTGCCGAGGCCCTCCCCCTGGCCCTTGCTGGTGACGCCGAACTTGTCGAGGTAAGGGAGCCCGGCCTCGCGCGTGAGGATCGCGGTCGCGCGGTAGTCCTCGGTCAGGTACACGCGGAAGAAATTCTTCTCGTCGAAGTACCCCGGCTTGAGGCTGCGCCCAAAGCAGGACTCGAGCAGCTGCTGGAGCCGCGCGCGGTCGAGCGCTTCGAAGCTCTCGAAGCAAGCGACGCGCTCGCCGCGGCGTACCAGCGTCCCGGCGCCGCGGTGCGTGAAGAGCTCGCGCGCCAGGTGGTCGGGCGCCGTGATCGACACGCTCGACTCCGCCGGGAGCTCGCTCAGCATGCCGTGGATCTGCTCGAGCCTCATGCGCGCGCTCGCGTCGAGCCACGGCTGGCTCATCAGCGTGTCGTAGTCCTCGGCGAGGTTGACGGCGCTCACGACCTCGCCCTTGTCGTCGATGAGCCCGCCCGCGGGCGTGAGGAGGATCACCTTGTTCGGTTGATACCGCTTGGCGAGGGCGCGCGCCGCGATGTCGGCGTTCACGTAGAGCAGCTGGCCGCCCTTGGTCGTCGCGAGGCTCGTGAGCACGGGGAGCTTGCCGGTCTTGAGGGCCGCGGCGACGGGGGCGTCGTCGATGCTCGTGACGGTGCCGACGAGCCCGTACTCCTCCGCGCCCAGGGGCTCGGCCTCGAACACGCCGCTCGTGATGGGGCGGCTGTCGCAGCCGTGCCGGTCGAGGGCGTCGACGAGCGCGAGGTTCTCGCTCTGGGTCACGCGGCGGACGACGTCGAGCGCCGCGGCCGAGATCTGGCGCATCGCGCCACGGCGCGGCGTCGACAGTCCCGCCTCCGCGAGCGCGGGGTCGAGGCGCGCGCCGGGGCCGTGAACGACGAGCGGCGTCAGGCCCACCTGCCGCAAGAACGCGATGGAGGCCGCCACCGTGTCGAGCTGATCGAAGAGGACGCTGCCGCCTATCTTGATGACGGCGAAGCGCTGCGAGTCGACGCCGCAGTAGTGGCGCAGGTACTGCTCGACCTCTTTCTTGCTGCCGAGGTTGCTCAGCAGCTTCACCAGCGTGTCGCGGGTGATGCTCATCGCCGCACCAGCGCGCGCAGGATCGCCTTCTGCACGTGGAGGCGGTTCTCTGCCTCGTCGATGGCGATGCAGGCCGGCGAGTCGAGCACGGCGTCGGTGACCTTCACGTTGCGCCGCACCGGCAAGCAATGCGAGAAGAGGCCGCCCCCGGTGAGCGCCATCTTCGCCTCGTCGACGATGACGTGCTTGCTCCGTTCGCGGAGCGGCTTCTCTTCCGCCCAGCGCCCGAAATACGGCAGGGCGCCCCAGCTCTTCGCGTACACGACGTGCGCGCCCGCGTAGGCCGAGGCGATGTCGTGAGTGACCGTCAGCGTGCGCCCATTTTCCGCGACGCTCGCCTTGGCGGCGTTCATGTAGCGCGCGTCGAGCAGGTACTCTTCGGTCGGGCAGAGCAGCGTGACGTCGAAGCCGAACTTCGCCGCGATGATGAGCGCGGAGTTGGCCACGGCCGTGTTGAGGGGCTTCGGGTGGTAGGTCCACGTCAGGAGGAGCTTCTTGCCGTCGGTCGTGCCGAGGCGCTCCTGTAGCGTGAGCATGAGCGCGAGCTCTTGGCACGGGTGCGTGATCGTCTCGAGGTTGATCACCGGCACCGTCGCGTGCTGTACGAACGAGCGGAGCACGCGGTCCTCCCGATCGACGCTCCAGTCCTGAAACTTCGGGAACGCTCGCACGCCGATGACATCGCAGTAACGCGACAGGACGCGCGCGACCTCGGACACGTGCTCCTCTTCCTCGCCGTCCATCACGAGGCCCGGCTCGAAGGCGATCGGCCACGCGCCCTTGCCCGGCTCGAGCACGACCGCGGCTCCGCCCAGCTGACGGGCGCCGATCTCGAACGACGTGCGCGTGCGCAGCGACGGGTTGAAGAACAAAAGGCCGAGGGTCTTGTTCGCGAGCTCGGTGCCCGCGAGCCCGCCCTTCAGCGCGTGCGCGTCGGCGAGGAGGGTCTCGAGCTCGGCGCGCGACCAATCGAGCGTCGTCAGGAAGTGGCGCATCGGGCTCGCGACGCTAGCGGTGCGCCGGCGCCGGCGGCCACAAAAAGGGAAGCGCCGCCGATGAGAATTCACCGACGGTCGCTTTGGGATTGGGAGAACGGAGAGAGAAAAACGACAGAAAAAGCAAGCAGAAGGAGAAGCGCGGGTTCGATTTCCGCGATGTGCGCGGTCCTAAAGCACGCCGTGTGCCAATGTGGGCGATTGTCGCACCAGTTGCCAATGGAACGAAATTATTGGCAATTCACGCGCGCTGTCGGCGGCGCCGGGGCGTCGGCCTGGTACATCGGTGCACCGCTGGAGCGTTAACGATCCAGTCGTCGATGGCCGCGCGCCGCGGGCCGGCGCGGAGTCAGCACGCACGCCCCACGGACTCACGGCACTAGCCGCGCAGATGCAGCGGCAGCGAGCGGCTCGACGGCGCCGGGTGCCCGCGCAGCTCCGCGAGGATCTCTCCCGGCATCGGGAACCAGCGCAGCGCCTCGAAGTCCTCGCCGAGCTCCGGATCGGCGGCTTCGAGCTCGGCCGCGGGCGCTGCGTCGAGCAGGCGCCGGGCGTCGTCGAGGTAGCTCGCGAGCACCCACTCGGGCTCACGGGCGTGAGTCGAGCGGTACTCGAGCTTGCCGCTGCGGTAGCTCAGATCCGCGAGGCGCATCGCGGGGTGCGGCCGGCCCTTCCGGTGGTGCCAGAGGCCGGTCCTTGGCTCGAAGCGGTAGTCCGGCAAGAGGCGCCAGCCCTTGTCGGCGACGACGTGCACGGCTTCGAGCACGAAGTCGAAGACGGCGTCCGAGATGAAGTAGTTGAAGTTGACGCGCACCCAGCCGGGCTTGATGCCCTCGCAGCCGCGGACGATCTCGCGCTCGAAGTGGCGCGAGGTCTGGAGATCGATGCCGAGCAGCCGGTGGCCGTACGGTCCGGCGCAGGAGCAGCCGGCGCGCGCTTGGATGCCGAGCAGATCGTTGAGCAGCGAGGCGACGAAGTTGTGGTGCAGGTAGCGATCGCCGTGGCGCACGACGAAGGACACGATCGAGAGGCGCCACGCGTTGCGATTGCCGAGGATGAGCAGGTTCGGGTTCTTCTCCCAGCTCGAGATGGCCCGCTCGATGAAGTCGTGCTCGCGCTCCTTGATGGCCTCGATGCCGACCGCCTCTTTGAGCTGAAACACGAGCCCCGCGCGGATCGACTCGAGGATCGCGGGGGTGCCGCCTTCTTCGCGGTGCTCCGGATCGGTCAAGTAGCGATGGTCCTTCGTGTTGACGTAGGCGACGGTGCCGCCGCCGGGCGAGGCCGGCACCTGGTTCTGAAACAGGTGCTTCTTCGCGACCAGGATCCCGGGCGTCCCCGGTCCGCCGATGAATTTGTGCGGCGAGAGGAAGATGGCGTCCTTGTAGACGAGCCCGCCCTGCGGCCCGTCGTCGCGCATGTTCATCTCGATCTTCACGTAGGGGCCGGCGGCCGCGAAGTCCCAGAAAGACAGCGCGCCGTGCGCGTGAAGCAGCGCCCCGACCGCGCGCGTGTTGGTGCCGATCCCCGTGACGTTCGACGCCGCCGAGAAGCTCCCGATCTTGAGCCGCCGGGCCTGATGGAGGACGAGCTGTCGCTCGAGCTCGGCCAGGTTGATCTTGCCGTCGGGGCCCTCGTCGATGGTGACGACGTCGCAGATCGACTCGCGCCACGGCAGCTCGTTCGAGTGGTGCTCGTACGGCCCGATGAAGACGACGGGCCGATCCTCGCGCGGGATGTGGCTCGAGAGCGCGTAGCGATCGTCGAGATCGCGCGGGACGCGCAGGTTCATGATGTCGACCAGCTGGTTGATCGCGCCGGTCGCGCCCGAGCCGCAGAAGACGACGACGTCGTCGTCGCCGCCGCCTACCGCCCGCTTGATGATGGCGCGCGCGTCCTCGCGAAAGCGCGTCGTCTGGAGGCCGGTGCCGCTCGACTCGGTGTGCGTGTTTGCATAGAGCGGCATGACCTCGTTGCGCACGAAGTCCTCGATGAACGCGAGCGACCGGCCCGAGGCCGTGTAGTCGGCGTAGGTGACGCGGCGCGGGCCGTACGGGCCCTCGATGACCTGGTCGTCGCCGATGATCGCGCCGCGTATGTTCTCGATGAGGCGGGCCGCCCGCTCGTCCATGGGGGCCATTCTGCCCCGTCCGTCCCCGCGATGCGAACCGCCAATTCGCCAATTTGCGCTCACCGAGGTCCCCACCCCCTCGATGCGCTCCGCGCGCGTCATCGGTCCTCGATTCTAACGATTCGAGGCACTAGTCTTGCCGCGTGGGCGACGCGAACCGGACGCTGGGCGTGTTGCGCGAGCTGACTCGGGCGCTCGAGGGCGGCGGGGCGCTCGCGGGTGGCGGGGCGCTCGCGGGTGGCGGGGCGCTCGACAAGGCCCTCATGCTCGTCACGGACGCGGCGCTCAAGATTTTTCCGGGCGACCACGCGTCCGTGCGCATCCTCGACCCGTCGCGCACGGAGCTCGTGAGCGGCGCGCGCTCGGGGGTCGGCGTCGGCAAGAAGCCCGTGCGCCACGCGCCGGGGCAAGGCGTCGCCGGCTGGGTCGTCGCGCAGGGCAAGCTCGCGCGCATCGCCGACACGCGCCTGGATCAGCGCTTCGCGAGCAAGCCCAATCAAGGCTTCGAGATCCGCTCGATCCTCGCGGTGCCGCTGTGGTCGAACGGCTCGGTGATGGGCGTGCTCGCGGTGACGTCGCAATTGGCGGATGCCTTCACCGAAGAGGACGAGCAGCTCGGCGTGCTCATGGCCAACGCGGTGATGGCGCCCATCGAGCGGCTACGCTTGGCGCAGCTCGCGGCGACCGATCCGGAGACGATGGCGTATGCCAGTTCGTTCTTGCGTCCGGCGCTCGAGCGGTACATCGACCGGCTCCGAGGCACCACGGCTCCGCTGAGCGTGATCGTGCTCGAGCTCGACGGCTTCGTTTGCCTCGGCGATGCGCGCGGCGCGGAGGTAGAGGACGCGGTGCTCAAGGAGGCTGCGCGGCGCCTGCGGGCGTGTACGCGCGACCGCGACGACGTGGTGCGCCGGACGAAGGCCGAGTTCGCGCTCATCATGCCCGGCACCGGGCTCGACAGCGCGACGACCGCCGCCGAGCGGATCCGCGCGCAGATGGAGACGCAGCCCATCGCCGTGCCGGTCGGAGACCGCGTGACGCAGACCGTGTCGATCGGCGTCGCGGCCTGGGACGGGCGCGAGCTTGGCGAGGAGCTCGAGCGTCGCGCGCAAGACGCCATGTTGGCAGCGAAGACGCACGGCAAGAACCGCGTCCACGCGCTCGATCATCGCTCGATCACCCAGCGCCCCACGTCGCCGCCGGCCGGTGAGCCCGGGGTGGAGTAGCGCGCCAAAAATAGGTTCTGGGACCGCGTCACACTTTCGGCCTCGGCAACGACGCGGCGCGAAACGATGCGCAAAAGTGCGCTTCCGGAGGCGAGGATGACATTGACCACGGTGGCGAGCGGCGACGCAAAATCCGACGGCGAAGGCGACTCACGAGCGTCCATGGCGGCGCGGCTGGCGGAGCCCGAGCTCATCAAGCTCGTCGAGCGCGTCGTCAGGAAGCGAGTCCCAGCGAGCGATGCGCCGGACGTCGTTCAGATCGTGCTGTGCGATGCGCTCGAGGCCCCCGCGATCCCCGAGGAGCCGGAGGAGCTGCGCAAATGGCTCGTCGGCATCGCGCGGCACAAGATCGCCGATCATTTCCGCAGGGGTGGGCGCGCGCGCCTCGTCGAGCTCGACGACAACGTCGCGGAGCCGAACGACGTCGAGGCGCACTCGGCGCGGGATCTTGGCGACTGGGCAGAGCGGCAGGTCGGCGCAGATCCGAACGACAAGCGAACGCTCGAGTGGATGGCGCGCGAGGGCGAAGGCGACAAGCTCGCCCACATCGCCGAGGACGCGAAGGTTCCGGCGACGATGGTGCGCCAGCGCGTGTCGCGCCTGCGGCGGTTGCTGCGCGAGAAATGGGCGGCGGAGCTCGCGGCGGTGGCAGCGGTCTTCGGGCTCGCGCTCTTCCTCTGGTCGCGGCTGAGCGGCGAGGGGCCGGTCGCGGAGCACACACCCCCGGCCGATCCAAGCAGCGTCGCTCCCGACTCTCGCGTCGCCGAGCGTCTCCTCGAGGCGGGCCGGCTGCGCCGGGACGGACTCGCGGCGTGCAACGAGCAGCGCTGGAGCACGTGCCTCGGCAAGCTCGACGACGCCGCGCGGCTCGACGCGGTCGGGGACGAGGCGAGCGAGGTTCAGGCGGCACGTCGGCGCGCGACCGACGCACTCGCGACGCCGCTCCCCGACCCGTCGCCCGCACCGAGCGCCACCGCAACGCCCGCGCCCAGCGGCACCGCGATCCC
>SYFR01000466.1 GCA_005800325.1 Myxococcales bacterium
AGGGCGAGGGCGAGGGCGAGGGCGACAAGCCAGCCCCCTGGTGAATCGAATTCCCAGCCATCCGTCCTAGACGAATGCGTGCCTATTTGCTGCCTGCCGTGCTCGCCATCGCCGCCTTCGCCTCCACGGGCTGCGCCCTGCGCGTCGCCGGACCCGCGCGACACTTCGGCTACGTCGACGGCGAGCTCACACCCGTGCCGCCGCACGCGCCGTCACCACGCTACGAGCACGCCGGCACGAGGCTCGCACCGCTCGCCCAGGATGCCGCCTCCCTCGGTCGATCCTTGTCCGCCGCCGCCGCCGCACGCACGGTCTCGTCGATCACGGTCATGGAGCCCCCGCGCGCCGACGCCGAAGCGACCGAGGCCAAGCCGCTCGCCGAGGCCGAGCCCGCCCCGCCGGAGCCGCTGGCCGCGATCGGGACCGAGAGCGAGCCAGTCGAACCGGAGCTGCTGGCCGAGCTCACCGCCCCGGAGTAGCTTTGCGTCGCGCGCGCGACTGTCCTCCGCCGGTCACAGGCTGTAGGCTCGGCGCGGTCCAGAAAAACCGCCACAAGAGGAGCGATACGGCCTTGCAGAAGACGATGGTCGACACGATTGGCTCGATGCAGGACTTCGACCTGTATCGCGACCTCAACTGGGAAGGCAGCTACGAGGAGTACCTCGCCCTCGTGCGCAGCAGCCCCGAAGTGACGCGCAACGCCTACCAGCGCGTCTACGACATGATCGTCCGCTTCGGGACGGACGAGTACACCGACTCGAAGAAGAAGCTCGTTCGGTACAACTTCTTCCGCGACGAGATCGAGAGCGGCAAAGACGGCATCTTCGGGCTCGACATCCCGCTGATGCGCCTCGTCAACGTCTTGAAGGCGGCCGCGCAGGGCTACGGCCCCGAGAAGCGCATCATCTTGCTCCACGGCCCGGTCGGTTCGTCCAAATCGACGATCGTGCGCCTGCTCAAGAAGGGGCTCGAGCACTACACCCGCACGCAGGACGGCGCGCTCTACACCTACGACTGGACCGACCTCGAAGAGATCGGCATGAGCGGCCTCGAGGCGACGCGCTTCGCGAGCCCGATGAACGAAGAGCCGCTGCGCCTCATCCCCGCCGCCTGGCGCGAGAAGGCCATCCTGGATCTCGGTCTCGGCAACGAGCAGCACCGCATCAACGTCGTCGGCGAGCTGAACCCGGCCTGCCGCTTCATCTTCTCGAAGCTGCTGAAGAAGTACGACGGCAACTGGTCGCGGGTCGTGACGAACCACGTCCGCGTGCGCCGCCTCGTGATGAGCGAGCAGAACCGGGTCGGCATCGGCACGTTTCAGCCCAAGGACGAGAAGAACCAGGACTCGACCGAGCTCACCGGCGACATCAACTACCGCAAGATCGCCGTCTACGGCTCGGACTCGGACCCGCGCGCCTTCAACTTCGACGGCGAGTTCAACATCGCCAACCGCGGCATCCTCGAGTTCATCGAGGTGCTCAAGCTCGACGTCGCGTTCCTCTACGATCTCCTGGGCGCGACCCAGGAGCACAAGATCAAGCCGAAGAAGTTCGCGCAGACGGACATCGACGAGGTCATCATCGGCCACACCAACGAGGCCGAGTACAAGAAGCTCCTGAACAACGAGTTCATGGAGGCCCTCCGCGACCGCACGATCAAGATCGACATCCCGTACATCACGAAGATGTCCGAAGAGATCAAGATTTACTCGAAGGACTTCAACCGCGAGAAGATCGCGGGCAAGCACATCGCGCCGCACACGCTCGAGGTGGCAGCGATGTGGGCCGTCCTGACGCGCCTCGAAGATCCGAAGAAGCACAACCTCCAGCTGATCCAGAAGCTCAAGCTCTACGACGGCAAGGTGCTGCCGGGATACACGCAGGACACGGTCAAGGAGCTACGCAAAGAGACGCACCGCGAAGGGCTCGAGGGGGTGAGCGCGCGCTACGTGCAAGACAAGATCTCCAACGCGCTCGTGAGCGAAGCCGGCAACGGCACGATCAACCCGTTCATGGTGCTGAACGAGCTCGACAAGGGGCTTCGTCACCACTCGCTCATCGTCGACGAGGAGCAGAAGAAGCGGTACCGCGAGTGCATCGCGATGGTGAAGGAAGAGTACGAGGACATCGTGAAGAACGAGGTCCAGCGTGCCATCAGCGCCGACGAAGACGCGATCCACAAGCTCTGCGCGAACTACATCGACTCGGTGAAGGCGTTCACGCTGCGCGAGAAGGTGAAGGACCGCTTCACCGGCCAGGACGTCGAGCCGGACGAGCGGCTCATGCGCTCGGTCGAGGACAAGATCGAGATCCCCGAGAACCGCAAGGACGACTTCCGGCGCGAGATCATGAACTACATCGGCGCGCTCGCGGTCGACGGCAAGCGCTTCGAGTGGCACACGAACGACCGGCTGCGGCGCGCGCTCGAGCTCAAGCTGTTCGAAGATCAGAAGGACTCGATCAAACTGCAGACGCTCGTGTCCAACGTCATCGATCGCGAGACGCAGGAGAAGATCGACATCATCAAGAGCCGGATGATGAAATACTTCGGTTACAACGAGGTATCGGCGCGCGACGTGCTCGATTACGTGGCCAGCATCTACGCGCGCGGTGACGTGAAGTAGCGCGGCGCTTACTCTTCTCCCATGCGGCAGCGCGCTCACGAACTACGGCCGGGCGCGGGAGCACGGCGATCCGGGCTCCCGCTCGCGCTCGCGCTCGTCGCCACGCTCGGTGGCTGCACCTATTCGTTCGTGCACCGCGCCGAACGCGCCTACGACGAGGGGCGCTACCTCGACGCCGCCGAGCGCCTGGCGAGCCACGAGTCCGAGCTCATCGAGCTTCGCCCGGGGCGGCGCACCGCGTACACGACCTACCGCGGCCTGTCGCTCTTGCGCCTCGGCGATCCCGAAGGGGCGCGGCGCTGGCTCGGGCAAGCCGCCGCCCTCGACAAGAAACACGGCATGCTCGCCCCGAAGCAGCGCGCCGACCTGCGCGCCGGGATCGCCGAGCTCGCGCGGCTCGACGGCGCTCGACGCGACCGCGCTCCCCAAGACTCGGCGAGCACCGCGGCCCGAGCGGAGCCGTGACCGAGCGTCGTCATGACCGGGCGAGCGTCGTCATGACCGGGCGAGCGTCGTCATGAGCCGGCGAGCGGAGCCGTGACCGGGCGAGCGTCACCATGACGGCGCGCCGCGAGCGCCTGCTCGAGCTGGATCGCCGCCTCGTGAAGGTCGCCTCGTCGATCCGCGTGCTCGGAGCCTTGAGCTTTCCCGAGCAGGCGGCGGACGCGTTCCTCGCATGTTGGCGCCGCGGCGAGCCGGCGCTGCCCGCCCCGCCTGAGCCGGTGCCGGTGCGCGCCGAGAAGCTCGAAGAGCTCGCCACCATCTGCCGCGAGGTCGACCGCGAGGACCCGCTCGGCCGCTTCGTCTTCGACACCGCGGTCAGCTACCGGAAGGTGGCGTCGATGCTCGCGTCGAAGGGCTCGCGGGAGTTCCACGAGGTGTCGCGCGATCTCTACGGCACGCCGAAGGACCGCCTCGTCGGCACCGCGCGCACGCACCTCGACGCCGCCGATCATCTGCTCGAGAGCACGGCACTTCTCGCCCACGCCACGGTCGTCGACGACGTGCGCACGCTCACGCCACACAGCGTGGCGCGTGAGCTGCGGAAACGCATCGCGCGGTTCTTCGTCGAGGACAAGGTCGCGGTCACGCTCGACGAGAACCTCAGCGCCAAGGCCGCCGCGTCGGCGTCGCGCATTCGCCTGCGCAGCGGCACGAGCTTCACCGCGGACGACGTCGCGCAGCTCCTCGAGCACGAGGCGTTCGTTCACAGCGCGACGGCGCTCAACGGCAAGAAGCAACCGACGCTGACGTCGCTCTCGCTCGGCTCGCCGCGGACGACCTCGACGCAAGAGGGGCTCGCCACGTTCGCCGAGCTCATCACCGGCTCCATCGATCTCGCGCGGCTACGGCGGCTCGCCCTGCGGATCCGGGTCGTGCACCTGGCCGAGGACGGCGCCGATTTCATCGAGGTTTTCCGCTATTTGCTGTCCGTCGGCGAGACCGAGAACGAGAGCGTGCACACGGCCTTGCGGGTATTTCGCGGGGGCGACGTGCGCGGCGGGCACCCGTTCACGAAGGACGTCGTCTACCTCCGCGGGCTCATCGGCGTGCACACGTTCCTGCGCAAGGCCATCGCCGAGGTGCGCCCGGAGCTCGTGCGCCGCTTGTTCGTGGGCCGGCTGACCATCGGCGACGCGCTCGCGCTCGAGGAAGCGTTCGATGCCGGCGACATCGCGCCGCCGCGCTACGTGCCCGAGTGGGCCGAGAACATTCGGGGGCTCTCGGCGTACCTGGCCTTCTCGATGGTCACGAGCGACATTCGCATCAACGACGTCACGATGCAGGACCTGCTCGACGAGCATGGCGAGATCGCAGGGAGTCTCCCCGTGCCCGAGGCGCCCGTGCACGAGGCGCCCGTGCCCGAAGCGCCCGTGTCCGAAGCGTGACCTGCGCGGCCCGGGGCGGCGGGGCCTCACCCGGTCGCCTACCAGTCGCTCGAGCCGGCCTCGCCCCCATCGCTGTTCTCGCTCGCGTCGATGCGCGACAGCTTGCTGCGGAGGCGCGCTATTTCGTCCTCGAGGGAGCGCACCGCGCGCTTGAGATCGTCGACCTCGCGCTTCTCGGCGCCGCCCAGCATACGCAGCCAAGCAAGGCGCTGCTCTTCGGACAGCTCGCCCAGCTTGCCCGGGACTTCGAGCGCCATCACCACGAGCCGCATGAAGCGCGGATCCTGAACCACGCTCGCGACCGCGGGGTGCCCGGCGATGCGCATGCCTTCTTCAACCAACATGTCCTTGAGTCCCATGTTCATCCTGATTCCGATCGAGATGCCCTAGCCCCCTTGGGTGGCGAATTTCTGATTCGCAACACCGGTGTGGTGAATCAGAGAAGCAGCGATGAGCTCCCGACGCGAGCACGCAGACGCGCCGTGAGAAAGCTCGCGACGAGCGGCCATATCGTGAACGGAGCGTCGCGCCCGACGAGCAGATCGATGTGGCCGCTCGGAAAGACGCGGTACGTCTTGTCGCTCGACGCGCAACGCTCGTACGCCGGTCGGACGGCCTCGGGAGGTGCGAGGTCGTCCTTGCTGCCGGCGATGACGAGCAGCGGGAGGTCGATGTGCTCGAAGGCGGACGCGAAGCCGTAGAGCACCCCGAGGCTGTGGCCGCTGGCGCGCGCCTCGGCCGCGCGAAGAAAGAGGCTCCGCATCACGGCGATGCTGCCGCGATCCATGGCGAGCGACATGTGCTGACCGAGCACGCGCGGCTCGATCGAGCCCGGTGCGTGCCCGCGCAGCGGCAGCGGAAAGAGCGGGCTCTCGACGAACACCCGCAAGAGACGCATCACCTCGCCCGCTTCCTTCAGCGGGATGGCGGCGTTGCCGAGCGGGACGGTGCGATCGAGCGCGAGCATGAGCGTCCCGAGGAACGAGAGGAACCGCGAGCCGCGGGTGAACTGGTACGGGCTGCCGAGGCTGACCACGCCGGCGACGCTGCCCTCGAGCGCGGGCGCGGCGGCGTACGCGATGAGCCCGCCGAGCGAGTGACCGACGAGGAAAACGCGATCGTGACCGGAGAGTTTTTTTACCTCGGCGACGGCGACGGGGACGTCCTCACGCACGTACTCACCGAGCTCGCGTGGCGGGCGCGCGCCCAGGCTGCGCGAGCGGCCGTGCCCGCGGAGATCGAGGTTGAAGACGTCGAAGCCCTCGGCCGCAAGGTAGTTGCTGAAGCTGCGCGCGGGCAGGTGCCACGCGTAGCGATTTTGACCGAAGCCGTGGAGGAGCAGCACGGCCCCGCGCGTCGGGCGCGCCACGGGCTCGTCCGCGCGCGCATCGGCCGCGGCGTGACGCTTTCGCACCATCGCGAGCGGCACACCGTCCGGCCCGTCTTCGGGTCCACGTTTGCGCACCAGCACGATCTCCTTGATGAAGCGGTCGACGCGATCGAGATCGATCGTCTGCTCCGCGAGGGTGCTGTTCAGGATCATGGGACGGCGGAGAGTGCCTTGGAGCGTGCCGCCCGGGAGCGACTCGAACACGAGAAAGCACCCGCAATTTTCCTCATCCGGCGCGCCGCGGCAAGTCTCTGCTATGGATGGGCCTGCCCTCCGCGCGCGCCTCGACTCGTGCCTTGGCTCGTGCCTCGGCTCGCGCTTGGGCCTGCCCCAGTTCGATTCGTCGCGAGCCGCTGACTCGCCGCGCCTGCCTCGCCTTGAGCCCCGAGCCGCACCGCCCCGAATTTCCAGCCCGCTACGAGCCGATCGAGCATCTCGGTGGCGGTGGCGGTGGCGAGGTGTGGGCCGTACGCGATCTCGTGACCGGCTCGCGAGTCGCGCTCAAGATCCTGCGCGACGGTGCCGCGACGGCGGACGTGCAGGCGCTCGTCCGCGAAGCGACCGCGCTCAGCGGCATCGAGGGGCTCGGCGTGCCGCGCGTCTTGCATTTCGGCAGACTGAAGGCGAGCGGCCGCGCCTTTCTCGTGCGGGAAATCGTCGAGGGCAAGAGCCTCGCGCAGCTCATCGGCGAGCGGGCCGATGCGAGCGAGCTGCTCTCGGCGGTCGCGCGCGTCGCCGAGCACCTCACGGCCTTGCATCGCGCGCGACTCCTCCACGGGGACATCAAGCCGGCCAACGTCATCGTCGGTGACCGAGGCCAGGCGACGCTCGTCGATCTTGGACTCGCGGCGGCTTGGCTCGACGGCGGCGCGCGACCCGAGGGCCTCACGCCGCGGTTCGCCGCACCCGAGCTCTTCCAGGGCGGGACGCTCACGCCGCAGGCCGAGGTCTTCGCGCTCGGCGCCACGGTCCTCGAGGTGCTGGCCGCGAGCGGGGATTCTCTCTCGCTCGCGACGCAGGCCGCGGTGAACGCCGTGGCACGCCGCGCCACGATGCCCGAGCGAGACGACCGCTACCCGAGCGCCGACGAGCTAGGCGCCGCGCTTCGAAGCGCGGCCGGGCTCGAGTCGCACAGCCGCCGGCTCGAGGGGGCGGCGTGGCGGATCGTCGGTATCGACGGCGTCGCCGCGGAGCTGCTCCGGCGCATCGAGACCCTGGCGCCCTCCGAGGGGCTCATCGTGTCGGGCCCGCCCGGCTCGGGAAAGAGCGCGCTGCTCCGGCGCGTGGCCTGGTCGCTCGGCGTCGCGGGCGCCTCGGTCGGGCTCATCGAGCGGCACGAAGGCACCGACTTCCGCGCCGCGCTCGATGCGGTGTTCGACGGCGCTCCCGAGCAAGTGGTCGCCATCGTCGACGACGCGAACCTCCGCACCGACGAGGACCTCTTGCGACTCGACGCGGGTCGACGGCGGGGCGCGCGGCTCGTGCTCGCCCTGGCGTCCGGCGGCGACGCGTCCAGGCTTCCGGGTCGCACGTTCCAGCTGTTCGAGGTCCCGCCGCTCTCGAGCACTCTCGTGCACGAGCTCGTGGCGCAGCAGATCCCCTCGCTCAACGAGGAGCTCGTTCACCACCTCGCCCGCCGCGCCGGCGGCTTGCCCGGTGCGCTGCGCGCGCTGTGCGAGCGGCTCGCAGGTCAGGCGATCGTGAGCGCCGAGGACCTCGATCGGTGTCTCGACACGCTCCCGGTGCCTCGCGGAGTTCGCATCGATCAGAGCGAGATCCACCGGCTGCTCGACCGCGGTCGCTTCGATCAGGCGGCCGAATACCTCGAGGCCTACGCGCAGGATCGCACCGCGACGATCGCCATCGCGCGCGCCAAGCTCGCGACGGGGCGCGGCGATCCGAAGAGCGCGCTCGCCTCGCTCGCAGAGGTCGAGCCGCTGCTCGACGAACTGAATCCGCATGAGCTCGCGAGCTGGCACGTGCAGAAGGCGAGGGCCCATCTGCGCACGAGCGAGAACCAAGACGCCGAACAGCACGCCCGCCTCGCGCTCGAGTGCGCCGGCAACACCGAGGGCGCGCGGCTCCTGGCGATCGACGCGCTCGCGGCCCTGGGGATCACCGAGAGCATGTCGGGACGGCACGACCAGGCCGCCGACACACTCGGCAAGAGCGTGGCGCTCGCGCGCAAGGAGCGAGAGCCCCGCATGCTCGCCATCGCGCTCGGATCGCTCGCCTTCGCGCTGCAGCGAAGCGACAAGCTCATGGAGGCGGAGGGCGCTCACGAAGAGGCGCTCTCTCTCGCGGAGCGAGCCGGCGACGCGAGCCACGTGGCGACGACACGGCTGAACCTCGCCGGGATCGCGAAGACGCGCGGCGATGTCGGGGCGGCGCTGTCGCACCTCGAGGCCGCCGCCGACATGGGCCGGCGCAGCGGACGACTCGCGACGGTGCGCCAGGCGCTGCTCAACCTCGCGAACCTCGACCTCTACGTCGGCCGGCTGGCGCGCGCGAAGGCGTCGATCGACGATCTCGCCGCCGAGCGCGAGCTGCTCGCTCCTGGCGCGCAGGCGCAGCTCCTGGCGCTCGAGGCGGAGGCCGCCGTGCTCGCAGGGGAGCATGCGCTGGCGGGCGACGCGTGCCTTCGTTGCGCCGACGCCTACCTCGCCCTCGGCCGCTCCCTCGACGCCGCCGAAGCGCTGCTCGAGCGCGTCCTCGTGCGCGTTCGCGATGCGAGCGCGTCGCCGCCCGAGCTCTCGCTGGAGCTCGAGCGCGCCGAGCGACTCCTCGACGGCTCGGGGGCGCACCAGCCCATGTCGTGGCTCGCGCGGGCGCAAGTGGCCCGCCTCGCAGGCGACCGCAGCGCTGCGGGCCTCGCGTTCGATCGCGCGCTTGGTTTCGCCGAAGAGCGTGGCCAGCGCGACTGGGTGGTCCGCACCCTGGCCGCGCGCGCGGAGGTCCTCGATGATGGGGGCGAGACGGAGTCCGCCGGAGCCGATCGCGACCGCGCCCGAAACATCCTCGAGAGCGCCGCGAGCCGCCTTCCGGTGGATCTCCGCGAGGTCTACCTCAACGACCCGCGGCGCCGCGCCCTCGGCCCTCGAGCGACTGCGCCCCGTCGCGTGCCCGTGCTGCCGAGCCTCGCCCAGGCGGGCCGGACCGCGCACGCGAGAGAGGCCGACGCCGCGACGCAGCTCGCAGCCGTCGTGCGCGACGATCAGCTCGCGCGCCTGCTCGAGATCAACCGCGAGCTCGCCGGCGAGCACGACGTCGAGCGGCTGCTGGCACGGCTCGCCGATCACGCGATCGCGCTCTTGGCGTCCGAGCGCGGCTTCGTGCTGCTGCGCAGCGCGAGCGGAGAGGACCGGCTCAGCGTGCACGCCGCCCGCGACCGCGGCGGCGACGATCCGCACGGCCGCTTCTCGCGCTCGATCGCCGAGCGAGTCGTCGCGACCGGCGAGCCGTTCATCGCCGTCGACGCGCCGACGGACGAGCGCGTCGCGGACTACGTCTCGGTGCACCAGCTGCTCTTGCGCTCGGTCGCGTGCGTCCCCATTCGCGCCCGCGACAGTCACACCATCGGGGCGCTCTACGTCGAGACACGGCTGCGGCGAGGCCAGTCGTTTGCGTCCGAGGTGCCCGCGCTCATGGCGCTCGCGGATCAAGCGGCGATCGCGCTCGAGACGGCACGCCTCCTCGGCGAGAACAAGCGCCGCGCCGACGAGCTCGCCGCCGCGAACGTGGAGCTCGCGACGGCGAACAGCGACCTCGCGACCGCGCACAAACGCCTCGAGGAGCTGCTCGGCCGTCGCACCGAGCAGCTCGCGACCACGCGCGCTGATCTCAAGAGCGCACGCGAGGTGCTGCGCGGCCATTTCGGCTACCGCGGCATCGTGGGCACGAGCGTCGCGATGCGCCGCGTCTACGCGGTCATCGATCGCGTGCGCGAGACGGACGTGGCCGTGCTCATCACCGGGGAGAGCGGCACCGG
>SYFR01000467.1 GCA_005800325.1 Myxococcales bacterium
ATCAGCGGCCTCGAGCCGCGCGACCGCGCGCACCTCGAGCGGCTCGATCCGCGACGCGTGCGCATCTACACGAAGCTCGTCCAGGCGACGTTGTCCGAGGCGATCCGCGTCGAGCTGCCGCTCACGAGCGCGCTCGGGGGCGCGGCGTTCGCCGAGCACGTGACCGAGTTCCTCCGCGTGGAGCTGCCGCGGTCGCCGATCTTGCGCGACGTCGCCTTCGAGCTCGCGCGCTTCGCCCTGCCCCGCCTGGCAAAAGACGCGCGGCTGCCCGCATTTCTCGGCGATCTCGCGCGCTACGAGCTGTTCGAGCTCGAGGTGTGCTGGGCCGAGCGAGGAGATGTCGCGACCGCGGAGCTGCAGGAGGAGCTCGCTGGCGACAGCAAAGTCGCGCTCGACGGGACGTGCCGCATCGCGCGCTTCGACTTCGCCGTGCACGAGCTCGCCGATGAGCCGGGCCGCGTACCCTCCCCCCGCCGCGAGCCGACCCACCTCCTCGGATACCGCGACGCCGCCGACGCGTTTCGACGCATGACGCTGACGCCGCTCGCCGCCGCCCTGCTCGTGCGGCTGCACCACGACCGCGAGCCGCTGGCGGTCGCCCTCGTCAACGCGTGCGCCGTCCACGGGCGGGCGCTCGACCAGAGCGTCATCGACGGCGCTGCCGCCGTGCTCGAAGAGCTCGCGGCGCGCGGGGCGTTGCTCGGCGCCCACGTCGGGCCGACAGTTGGCACCGAGAGCGCGCCGTCCGCGTGGCAGTCGTGGCTCTGCGATCCAACCGGGACGCTCGGGGGCGCTGGTGCGCTCGACGCTCGGCGGCCTGGGCTCGACGCGCAGCGAAAGGATTAGGTGCGCGCAAGGCCAAGTGGCTATGCTGCGCCCGCTCGATGACGGCCGCGAAGCTCGATCCGCTGGGGATTATCGGCTCCGTCATCGCGGAGAAGTACCGGGTCTTCGAGCTCGCCGGCGAGGGTGGCTTCGCCGTCGTCTACAAGGCCGAGCACCTCATCTGGCGGCAGCCCGTCGCCATGAAGTTCTTCTCGCTGCTCGAGAAGGCGAACCCGGACGCGCGCGAGAAGCTCCTCGACGACTTCATTCAAGAGGGCCGCCTCATGAGCGAGCTCTCGAGCCGCTCGGCGGCGATCGTGCAAGCGCGCGACATCGGCACGCTCAAGACCGATGAGGGCTTCATCCCGTACATGGTGCTCGAGTGGCTCGACGGCGTGCCGCTCGATCAGCTGCTCGTCTCGGAGATCCGCGCGCGGGCGCCGGCTCGCGACTTGGCGCAGTCGATGCGCATCCTCGAGCCCGTGGCCGCGGCGCTCGACGTGGCGCACCGACAGGGGATCACGCACCGCGATCTGAAGCCAGCGAACATCATGGTGCTGGGCCCGAATCCGCGCGAGCCGCAGGCGGTGAAGCTGCTCGACTTCGGCATCGCGAAGGTGATGGGCGAGCAAGTCGACCGGCCCGAGCTCAACGAGACTGGCCAGCAGATCACCGCGTTCACGCCGAACTACGGCGCCCCCGAGCAGTTCTCCCGCAAGTTCGGCGCCACCGGCCCGTGGACCGATGTGTACGCGATGGCCCTCATCCTGGTCGAGCTGATGCGCGGCGGTAAGCGCGCCCTGTCCGGCGAGACCTTCTTCGAGCTCGGCGCCTCGACCTGCGATTCGTCAGCGCGGCCCGTGCCGTCGACCTTCGGGCTCCCGACGACCGCTGAGATCGAGTCCGTCTTCGCGCAAGCGGTCGCCATCGAGCCGAAGGATCGGTTTCGCACGATGGGCGCCTTCTGGAGCGCGCTCGCGCGGGTCGTCGCGCCAGGCACGCCGACCTGGCAATCTCCCGCGCAGCTCGCGGCCGAACCCCAGGGCGGCATCGGTCAAAGCATTCGGATCTCGCGGCTCAGCAGCACGGGGATCACCGGACGGGAGCCAACCCTCATGGGCGCGGCGGAGTTCGAGCCGCCGCAAGCTCGACGTGAGCGCGGCCGCGGCGCGCTCCTCGGTGCGGGGCTCGCCGGGCTGGCGCTGCTCGGGGGCGGCTACGCGCTCTTCGGACGTGCTCCGCTCGAGCCCACTGGCCAACACGCAGGCCAACACGCAGGCCAACACGCTGGCGAGTCGCTCGGCAGCGCGAGCGCCACCTCACAGAGCGCGAGCGCCGCGACCGTATCGGCCTCGCTCGAAGGGGACGGGCCGTGCCCGAAGCGCATGAAGGTCGTCATCGGCGGCAAGTTCACGATGGGCTCGAACGACGACAGCTTTCCGCTGTGGAAGCCGGCGCACGAGGTCACGCTCGACACGTTCTGCCTCGATGTGAACGAGGTCAGCGTCGATGACTACCGCGTGTGCGTGGAGCGCGACCGGTGCAAAGTCGCCGATCGACGCCCGGACTTCCCGAAGCGGGAGAGCGCGAGCGCCGAGGAGCACGACAAGCTCATCACCGCGTCTGCGACGCTCTGCAACTGGGAGCAGCCCGGCCGCGGAGCGCACCCGATCAACTGCGTGGACTGGTACCGCGCCGACACCTACTGCCGCGCGATGGGGATGCGCCTGCCCACCGAGGCCGAGTGGGAGCTCGCCGCCCGCGGCACCGACGGCCGCAAGTTCCCGTGGGGCGACGACGCCGGCGATAACACGTACATGAACGCGGCCGGCCTCGAGTGGCGACGCTGGCTCGACGACCAGGGGCTGCCGCCGCCGACGCGGCTCATGTACGACAAGGACGACGGCTACGCGGGCACGGCGCCCGTCGGACGGTTTCCGCGCGCGCAGACGCAAGCGGGCATGCTCGACATGGTCGGCAACGTCTGGGAGTGGACGG
>SYFR01000468.1 GCA_005800325.1 Myxococcales bacterium
CAGCGACCGCACGGCGAAGAGCGCGCGATCCTCGAGCGCGTGCTTGCGCTCGGCGACGGCGCTCATGACGGGCACGAGCCGTGAGGGCGCGAACGGCTGCTCGTCCGGCGGGCGACGACGCAAGAGGTGCGCGACGACCGGGGCGGCGACCAAGAACGCGACCGCGAGCGCAGCCCAGGTCGCGAAGCTCACCCGCGCGCCTCGGAGATGGCCTCGAGCACGCGACGAACGATGAGGACGGCGTCGTCACGAGTCGTGGCGCGGACGAGCCGCCCGCCGTGCAGCGAGAGCGCTTCTTGCCAGCGCGCGGAGCTTTCGTCGAGGCGCCGGACGTACTCGGCGCGCACGAGGTCGGCGTCCGTCGTAACCTCGTGCTTGCCCTCGAGCGACAAGAGCCGAACCTTGCCGCGATAGCCGAGGTCCCGCTCGATCGGATCGAGGACCTCGACGACGACGAGCATGCGCCCAGCGGCTCCGAGCGCGGCGAGGCTCGTCATCGACTCGGGCGGGAGATCGAGCAAATCGCTGAAGACGACGACCACACTGCCGCGGCGCGCGCGGCGCGCGATCGAGGCGCAGCAGCGCTCGAACACCCGTGGGTCACCAGCGATGTCGAGGGTGGCCTCGACGCTCTCGAGCGTGTGGACCACGCGCTCCATTTGCGGCGCGCCGAAGCCAGGGGCGTGACCGGCGAGTCCCTCGCCCTCTCCGAGCCACGCGAGGGCCACCGGATCTTGTCCGGCGATCGCGATGCGCGCGAGCGCCGCGGCCAGGAGCGCGGCGTAGGCGAACTTGCTGCACGGCGCCGCCTCACCGCGAAAGCTCATCGACCGGCTCGCGTCGAGCGCGAGCCACACTCCCCGCTCGGTCTCGGTGTCGAACTCGCGTACGAGCAGCCGGTCGTGCCGCAACAAGCTGCGCCGATCGAGGAAGCGCAGGTCGTCGCCGGGCACGTAGGGACGCTGCCCACCAAACTCGACGCCGGCACCGCGCCGCACGCTGCGATGCCCGCCCGCGAAATAGCCCTCGGACACGCGGCGCGACGAGATCCGCAGCGGCGCTATTGCGCCCCAGTCGACGGGCAAGGGGCGGCTTCGGGGCGCGCGAGCGATCACGACCGTCGGCAGGTTATTCCCGCTCGAGAGCCGTCGCCTCAAGATTCGCGACGCGCCCCCCGCCCGTCACCGCAGCCCGAGCCACACGCCGAGGCCGACGGCGATGCCGACCACGGTGACGAAGAGCAACGACCAGCCGTGGCGCTCGAAGATCGTCGCTGCCGCGGAAATTCTTGGCCTCGGCGTACCCGCATGCCGCGACGCCTTCGGGCTCGGCCGCGCGCTCGCTCGAGGGCTCGTGTCGGCGACGACGATCTTCACCTTGGCGCCGCGCGAGAGCTCGGGCCCCTCGAGCGCTTGATCACGCGGAGACTGCAGCGTCGTGCTCTCGGGTCGAGGAGGCTCGATGAGCGTGTCGCTCGTCCCCGAGGGAGGAGCGCCGCTCACGCTCGCTTCGGTTGCGGCCGCCGCGAGCGCGCGCGCGAAGGCCTGTGCCGTGTCGAAGCGCTGTGCAGGCCGCTTGCTCAGCGCCTTGTTCACGACTCGCTCGACCGAGCGCGGAATGACGCGTCCGCTCGCGGCGTCGCACAGCGGCGGCGGCGGCTCGTTCAAGTGCTGGCCCATCGTGGCGATCGGCGTTGGCCCAGAGAACGGCACGCGCCCGGTCAGCAGTTCGAACACCACCACACCGAGCGAATACACGTCGACGCGGTGGTCGGTGACCTCGCCGGCGGCCTGCTCGGGCGACATGTACTCGGGCGTGCCGAACACCATGTTCTCGTCCGTGAGCACCGTGCCGGCGACGTGCCCGGAGAGCACCTTGCCGAGGCCGAAGTCGACGACCTTCGCGCGGAGACCTCGGTGAAACGAGGAACCTTGGACACCCGCGCCCTCGACGAGCACGTTCGCGGGCTTGAGATCGCGGTGCACGACGTCGCGCTCGTGCGCCGCCGCGAGCGCCGCGCAGATCTGCTCGGTGAGCGCCACGCACTCGTCGAGCGGGAGCGGCCCCCGCTCTTCGAGGTAGCGCTCGAGCGAGACGCCGTCGATGTGCTCGAGCGCGAGCAGCAGCGCGTCGTCGGCGCTGACGAGCTCGTACATTCGGCACACGTTCGGGTGATCGAGCTCCGCGAGGATGCGCGCCTCGCGACGGAATCGCCCCACGACTTGCGGATCGCGCGCGAGCGCCGGGTGCACGAGCTTCACCGCCACGATCTCGTGCGCCCCGTCCACGTAGAGATCCCGCGCCCGAAACACGACGCCCATAGCCCCATCGCCGAGCCGCTCGAGCAGCTCATACCGCTCGGCCACGACGTCGCCCGCCTCGTAGCGCCGCGTCGCGCTCGGCGTGGTCGTGTCCGCCGTCAACGCGCCCCCCGGTCCTCGCCGCGCGGCGCGATGGCGCGCCCTTCGGTGAGGCACGCACGCAAGATCTTCGGGCTCACGAAGGCCGGATCGAGCGCGAGGCCCGGCTCACTCATGCGCCACGAGGCGCAGGCGTCGGCCGCGAGCCCCGACTCATCGAGCGCTGCATAGGCCTCGGTGAGGCTCGCATGAACTCGCGCCGCTTGCGGATCCGTCAGCGAGCCTCTCGCGACGAGTCGCGCTCCGGCCGCGACCGCCGCTACGTAGTCTCCGCGGCGCAAAATCTGGAAGAGCCGGGCCAGCTCGCGCTCGGCGTCGTCTTGTGCCTTGCGATCCTCGCCGCCCGCCTCGCTTCGCGTGAGCGCGCCCGCATGCTCGGCCAAGCGCCGGCCGGTCTCGGTGAGCGGCAAGTCCACGAGCGGCACGAGCACGACGGCGCCCTGCTCGAGGGACGCCCGCCGCAGCTCGTTGTAGCTCGCCACGAGGTAGCCGTCGTCGCGCCGGCCCAAGAAGCGATACGCGACGCTCTCGGTCGTGTCCTCGGAGGTCGCGACGTAGCGGAGGCTATACGGCACGACGATCTCGCGGCCCAGCGCGGGCCTGTCCCACGGCTCCCCCCCGTTGACCCGCGCGAGCACGTCGCCGCGGAACGCCCCGCCCAGGAGCTCGGCCGCCACGCTCTGCCACGTCTCGCCGGGAGAGATCTTGTGGTGCAGCACGGCGGGGATCTCGAGTCGCATCCCCGGCACGATGCCACCGCCGCGGACGTCGGCGAGGCCGTTGGCGGCGATGACGAGCCGCTCGAGCTCGATGCGACCGTAGAGGCGCTCGGCGAGCTCCGCGACGGTGTCGCCCGTCTTCACGACGTACGGGAACCCCGCCGCCGAGCGCGCGATGAAGAGCGCGCCAAGCAATCCAAGACCGGCGGAGGCAACGCTTTTGACGCGCACGGGCGGCACGAGCATACACGCACGAAGAGCACGCATGAGAGCCGTCGTTCAGCGAGTCCACTCCGCACGCGTCGAGGTCGACGGCGAGCTCGTCGGCGAGATCGCCCGCGGCCTGTGCGTCTTCGTCGGCGCCGGCAAGGACGACACCGAACAGGACCTCGTGAACACCGCCGAGCGCATCGTCAACATGCGCGTCTTCCCCGACGACGCGGGCAAGATGAGCCGCTCGGTGCGCGACGTCAGTGGCGCCATCCTCGCGGTGAGCCAGTTCACCGTCTACGGAGACATGCGACGCGGCCGCCGCCCGAGCTTCGACGCCGCGATGCACCCGACGCCCGCCCGCGAGGCCTACGACCGATTCGTCGCCCTCTTGCGGGGGCACGGCTTGCCAGTGGCGACCGGGCGCTTCGCCGCCGACATGCGCGTCCTCGTCGACAACGACGGGCCGGTGACCCTCTTGCTCGACTCGAAGAAGCTCTTCTAGTCGGGGCGCATCAGAGTCTCGCCGCGCGCGGTTCGAACAGGCACACGCCGCCGAGGACGCCGGCGCTGTTGTCCGCGAGCGCGACGTCGCTCGGGAGCTCGTCCGGAGCGAACCACCGCGCGTTGCCGCCGCCGATGTAGAGGCGGCGAAAGTTCCACACCGCGCGGATCTGCGCGATGTTCTCGACGACGCGGCGCTTCCACGCCTCGACGCCGACCGCGGCGAGCGCCTGGTCGGAGACGCGCTCCTCGTAGGTCCGACCGTCGCCGAACGGATGATGGCCAAGCTCGAGGTTCGGGACGAGGCGCCCATCGAGATAAAGGCCGGCCCCCATCCCCGTCCCGAGCGTGAGCACCATCTCGACTCCGTGCCCTTCGACGAGCGCGAGCCCCGCTAGATCCGCGTCATTCGCGACGCGCACCTCGCAGCCGAGCCGCTGACAGAGCTCCTTGCCGAGCGCATAGCCCGCCCAGCCGCCGTCGAGGTTCGGCGCCGAGAGCGTGACCCCGTCGACGACCACGCCCGGAAAACCGACGCTCACGCGATCGAACGAGAGCTCGCTCGCCATCGCGACGAGCAGCGCGAGCACGGACGCGGGCTCCGCCGGTCGAGGCGTCGACCGCGTCACCGGCGGCCCGAGCAGCACCCCCTCAGGAGCCACCACCGCCGCCTTGACGTTGGTGCCGCCGATGTCGAACGCGAGCGTGGCGACGCAGCTTGCCATCGCCCTCGTTTCACTACAGTGGCGCGCGCGTGGCAAGCGCGGCCTCGCCTGGAGACAGGCCCTAGATCATGCGCTCGGGGACGACCGTGCCATCGAAGTCTTCCGCCGACACGACGCCGAGCGCGAGCGCCGCCTCACGCAGCGTCGAGCCCTCCGCGTGCGCCTTCATCGCGACACACGCGGCGGCGGCGTAGCCGATGAGCGGAACGAGCGCCGTCACGAGCATGAGGCTCTCTTCGAGGTGCTCGCGAATGCGCGCGCGGTTCGGTTCGATGCCGCTCGCACAGTAGGTGTCGAACGACTCCACGGCATCGGCCAAGAGCTCGATCGACTCGAGGACGGAAGTCGCGATGAGCGGCTTATAGACGTTGAGCTCGAAGTTGCCGCTCATGCCGCCTACGCCGACGCTCACGTCGTTGCCGAGGACGCGCGCGCACACCATCGTCAGCGCCTCACACTGG
>SYFR01000469.1 GCA_005800325.1 Myxococcales bacterium
CACCTCCCCTGCCCGACGTCGCGGTGAAGAACATCGGCCTTCACATCGGCGGGGCGCCCAACGACAACGAGACGAAGGCCCCCGTGCGCGACTCGGTGAAGCCGCATTTCGACGCCCTGCGCGCCTGCTACGCGAAGGCCAAAGATCCGAAGAAGGAAGAGACCTTCGGCGTTGACATCCGCATCCCGCGCGAGGGCGGAAAGGCCAAGATCGACAAGCCGCGCACCGGTCTCGAGGGCGAAGGCGTCAAGGAGTGCCTCGTCTCGGCCTTCGAGGCGATCGACTTCAAGCCGCCTGCCACGCGGACGCCGATGATGGCGAGCTACTCGGTCAGCTTCACGCGCAAGTAAGAGGGCAGAGACCCCCGCCTGCCGAACCGTCACGGACCGCGGAGCTGGCATCGCCGAGACTGGCATCGCCGAGACTGACAAGTCGCGGCGCCGTCGACTCAGAGGTTGTCGACGAAGTAGTCAATCACACGGCGGAGCGCATATTTGCGCGCCGTCGGGCTGCGGTAGCCGTGCCGCTCCCCGGGAAACACGAGCAAATCGAAGTCTTTGTCGTGTTGCACGAGCGCGTCGATGAGCTTCGCCGTGTGCTCGAAGTGGACGTTTTCGTCCATGAGCGCGTGAATGATGAAGAGCTTGCCGCGCAGGTTCTTCACATCTTCGAAGAGGGCGCTCTTTGCATATCCCGAAGCGTTGCCCTGGGGCGTCCCCATGTACCGCTCGGTGTAGCCGCTGTCGTAGTATTGCCAGTCCGTCACGGGGGAGCCCGCGACGCCGACGCGAAAGCTGTCCGGGGCGCGGAGCATGGCGAGGCTCGCCATGTAGCCCCCATAGCTCTGGCCATAAACGCCGATGCGGTCGGCGTCGACGAACGGCAGGCTCTTCAGGTACTCGAGACCGCGGAGCTGGTCGAAAAGCTCGATCTCGCCCATGCGCCCGAAGATGGGCGCCTCGAAGGCATGCCCACGCCCCGCCGAGCCGCGGTTGTCGACCTGGAAGACGACGAAGCCGCGGTCGGCGAAGTGCTGCCACATGACGCGCGGGTTCCAGTCGTCGAGGACCGTCTGCACGCCCGGACCGCCGTACACCATGACGATGGCGGGGTAGCGGACGCCGGGCTGCTTGTTCCGCGGCTCGAGCAGCGCGCCGTGGAGCTCGGGGGCGTCGCCTTGGGATGCTACGGTGACGAGCGACGCGGGGCGCAGCTCGCCGAGATCGGCGTCCTTCGGCACGTCGATCTTGCCAATCGCCGCGCCGTCTCCTGCGAACACCTCGGCCGTGGGGAGCCGGTCGTGCGCGGAGTGGATGTCGACGTACCCGAGCGCGACGTCGTTCGTCTGCACGTCGTGCGCGCCGCCCGCGTGGCTCAGCTTCTCGAGCTTGCCCACGAAGTCCACCGCGAAGAGCTCGCGCGAGATGGCGCCGTCGCGATTGCCGACGAACACGACGCGCCCCTTCGGCTCGTCGACACCGACGACGCGGCTCACGTCCCACGGCCCGCTCGTGAGCTGCTGCAGGAGCTTGCCAGTCTTGGCGTCGAGGAGCGCGAGGTGATCGTGCCCGTCGGCGGGCCAGAGCGCGACGAGGCGCTCGCCGGCGAGCGGCCAGAGCTCCGTCATGCTCGCCCAGGTCGGCGAAGCGTGCTCGGCGAGGTGCACGGCAGCGCCCGTCCCGGTGTCGGCGCGCACGACGGCGAGGTGCTGCTGATCGCGGCTCACCCGCTGAAAGAAGATGGCGTCGCCGGACGGGCTGAACGCGAAGCGTCCGAGGTACTGGTCCGTGGCGGCGAAGTGAGCCGAGGTCGGCATGGTGACCGCGGTCGCCTTCTTCGTCTTCACGTCGAGGACGACGAGGCGGGTCTCCGGGTTCTTCGCGCCGGTGCGCGGATAGCGGTGCTGCTCGAGCTCGGCCTTCTTGCGGTACCCGAGCAGGGGCAGCTCTAGGACCGCGCGCTCGTCGACCTCGAGGTAGGCGAGCTTGTCACAGCTCGGCGACCAGAAGAGGCCGCTCGGCTCGTGAAACTCTTCTTGCATGTTGAAGTCGCTCAAGCCGCGCGTCGTGCCCGGCGGTGCGCCGCTCGTGAGCGCGAGGGCCTCGCCAGTCGCGACCTCGGCGACCCAGACCTCTCTCGCGCGCGCGAACGCTATTTTGCTGCCGTCGGCGCAGAGCTTCGGATCGATCGCCTCGCCGCTCACCACGCGCGAGAGCTTCCCATCGCCGCCTCTCACGAACACGCCGTCGCCGTGCGGCAGCATCATCACGGGCGCCTTCTTCGCCCACGCGTACGACGTGACGCCCTCGATGCGCTTGCGCTGTCGCTCGCGCCGCAGCTCTTCTTCCTTCGAGACGGTCTCGACGGCGCCGCTGAGATCGCCAGCGCGCACGATGACGCGGTGCTCCCCCGTCTTGCGGTCGAGCGCGAAGAGCGACATCGCCTCGCCCGCGGTCTCGCTCTTCAAATAGGTGACGAGCGCCCCGTCCGGGGAGAAGCGCACGAGCCGCGGCACCTGCCACCCCGGAGGCGGAAAGGCCGCCATGCGCTCGATGGTGATGGTGCTCTTCGAAGCGTCGGCGACTGCGAATCGCGCGGGGTGAGCCTTTTCGTGCATGGCCGTGGGTTCCGTGGGGATCGGCGGAGGAGCCGCGCCGCAGGCGGCGAGGAGCGCCGCGAGGACGAGTCGGCCCAGGACCGGGAGTGCGTGCGTCCGCATGCCTCGCGCTTAGCCGTGCACGCGCCGTGCGGAAAGCGTCGTCTCGTCGCGCGTAGCGTCGAGCGAGCCCCGCGACCTGGCGCGCTGCGACGTGGCTGCTGCGCGAGCGGCGCGCGTGCCGGGCTCACCACACGATCGGCGTGGGTCCGCGGGCGTCGAGCGCGCCGGCGTCGAGCGGCTCGACCAACCCCGCGCCCCAGCAAAACACCTGCCCCGCGCGCGTGCGTGCACATGCGAACGCCGCCCCGACCACGAGCTCCTCGGCGTCCGCGATGCCGTCGACCTTCGCCGCAGGTAGGCCGGACGGAGCTGCGACGGCGCTCGCTCGCCCGAGCTGACCCTGGTCGTTGGCTCCCCAACAGTGGACTTCACGGCCGCGCGTCCGCACGCACCCGAACCCGCGCCCGAGCCCGACCTCGACGGCATCGATGACACCGGCGACCGCGACGGGCAGATAGCGATCGACGGAACCGCCGTCACCGAGTGCGCCGCGCTCGCCCTTGCCCCAGCACCACACGCTCGCGTCGCCTCGGATCGCGCAGCAGTGCTCGGGGCCGCACGCGAGAGCACGCGCGTCGTCGAGGCCCGTGACGGCGAGCGGCGCGCGGCTCGTCCTTGCCACGCGGTCGTCCCACGCCTTCTTCGCGGCCGGTGGTTCCGTGGCCTCTTCGATGGGATCGGGCAGGTCGTACTCCGGCAAGCCGAAGCAGACGAGCGCGCCGCCCTCGCGCCTGACGCACGTCGCGCCGCCGCTCGCGACGAGCTCCGTCGCGTCCGTGAGACCGACGATCGCCGCCGCCCGCCTCATCGGCTCGGCCCGCGCGCTTCGCACACTCGGAGCGAGCGGAGGCGGCGCCTTCCCCTTGGTCGTCGTGGGGCCGGCCCCGAGCTGTCCGTGGTCGTTGCGGCCCCAACAGTGCACCGCGCCTCCGTGCGTGCGAGCGCAGCTGTGATCGTCGCCGACGGCCACCTCTTCGATGTCGGACAAGCCCGAGAGCTCGACGAAGTAGCCCTGGGATACGAAATCGCCGCTGCCGAGCTGGCCAAATTCATTCGCGCCCCAGCACACGACGGGGCCCTCGCTCCCGACGCCGCACGCGTGCCGTTCGCCGAGCGCGAACGAGGCGAGGCTCGTCGTGACTTCGCCCTCCGTCGCGCCGTCGATCCCCGGGCTCTCCATGAGCTCACCCTTGCCGCCCCAGCACCGCACGCTTCCGTCCGCGAAGCGAGCGCACGCGTGGAGCATTCCCGCCGCGAGCTCGACCGCGCCCACGCAGCGCGCCTCGCTGCCGCGCATGCTGCAGATCGGCGCCTCGACGCTGCACACGGCAGGGTGCTCTGGCCACGCGCCGTCCTCGTCGCATTTCGCGAGCGCGTTTCCTGTGCAAATCTCGGTACCCGGCAGGCAGGTGCCGCACGCGCCGCGGCCATTGCACACGCCCCCCTTGTCGCACGCGGCGCCCGCCGCGCGCGGCTTCTGCGCCGCCGTCACGCCCTCGCACGTCGCCGCGGTGCACGGGTTCGTGTCCTCGGCGGGCACGTCGCTCGGGAAGGCCGTCTCCACCACGTCGCCCTCGCCGTCGCAGAAGAACATGCGGCAATCCCCTTGCCGCTGGGCCCCGCTCGGCAGCTGCGAGGCCGGCGCCGCGACGTGCACGCACGCGCCCTCGAGGCACTGCGCGAGCCGGCACGGGTTGTCGGAGAGCGGGCACTCCGCCGTGTCGTCGCACGGGATCCCGCTCGGCGCCGTCGCTCCCCCACGCATTCGCAGCGCGCACCCGACGCTCGCGGCGTACGCAATTCCCGCGAGCAGCGCGAGACCTGTGCGTGAGGCTCGCGTCATCACGGCGACAGCTCTTGCGCCGCGAGCTCCCGCGCGTGAGGCTCGCGTCATCACGGCGACAGCTCTTTCGCCGCGAGCTCCCGCGCCGCCTCGAGCAGCCGCTCGCGCGTGTTGGCCTCGGGGTCGTCGGTGACGAGCTCGACGAGCGCGCGCTGGATGACGCCGACGAGCGGCCCCGGCACGAGGCCGAGCTCGACCATGAGCTCACGACCGTCGAGCGCAAGATCGCCGGGCTTGAGCGCCGCCCCGGCCGCGAGCACCGCGTCGACGCGGCGGCGCAGCTCCCCGAGCGCGGCGAGCTCTTCATCGACCGGCCTCCCCTTGCCGAGCGCGTCGGCGCACGCGAGCTCTAGGAGATCGTCGATGCGCTCGGGCAGCGAGCGGCGAATGAAGCGGCGCACGGCGGCGTCGCTCCACTCCGGCGAGTAGCAGACGAGGTGATGGCGAACGACGTGCACGACCCGCTTGCGGTGCTCGGTCGAGGTCTTCAGCCGCCGCAGGATCGCGTCGGCCATGTCCGCGCCCACGACCTCGTGTTGGTAGAACGTGTAGTCCTGCGTCTTCTCGGACAGCTCGCGCGTGCGGGGCTTGCCGACGTCGTGCAACAGCGCGGCGAGCCGCAGCACGGCGTCCGGCGGGCAGGCGTCGAGCACGGCCATGGTGTGACCCCACACGTCATAGCCGTGCCACTGGTTCTGCTCGCAGCCGACGCCTTCGAGGAGCTCGGGGCACGTGATGGCGAGCGTGCCCGAGCGCCGGATCAACTCGAAGGCGACGCTCGGCCGCCGTGCCCCCATGGTCTTCATCCACTCGTCGTGGATGCGCTCGACGCTGACCTTGGCGTAGGTCGCGAGCGCGCGCGCGTCGCCCATCGCGGCGAGCGTCCGCGGCTCCACCTCGCAGTCGAGCAGCGCCGCGAAGCGTGCGGCCCGGAGGACGCGCAGCCCGTCCTCGGCGAAGCGCTCGATCGGCTCGCCGACGGCGCGCACCACGTGGGCCGCGAGATCGCGCTGGCCTCCGAACGGATCGATGAGCGTTCCCTCGAGCGGATCGATCGCGATGGCGTTGAAGGTGAAGTCGCGCCGCGCGAGATCCTCGACGATGTCCTCGAGAAACACCACCTCGCTCGGCCGGCGCCCGTCGTGGTAGCTGCCCTCGCCCCGCAGCGTCGTCACCTCGTACGGCTTGCCCTTGATGAGCACCGTGACCGTGCCGTGCTGGATCCCGGTGGGGATCACCTTGCGGAAGAAGCGCAGCACGTCTTCGGGGTGGGCGTCCGTCGCCACGTCCCAGTCCTTGGCCTGGCGCCCGCGCAGGAGATCCCGCACGCAGCCACCCACGACCCAGCCGCGCTTGCCCTTGTCGCGAAGGCGCTGGCAGATCCCGACGACGTCTGGCGGGATGGCGTTGAAAATGGTGGGCGGCGCGGCGCCGTCGCTCAATTGCCGCCGTATTCCATGATTTCGCCGTTGCCTTGGGGCGACTTGCGGCCTCCCGGCCTTCCCCCCGGCCTGCCGCCGGGCGGGCCCTGGGGCGCCGGACCCGCGACCTTCTCGAGCATGACCTTGACCTTCGGCGAGCTGCCGTCGAGGTCGAGCTCCTTCGGTACGTAGCCGGCGCCGGCCTCGACGCGCACCTTCACCGTCTGGCCAGTTGGCACCGCGATCGTGAAGGGCAGCTGCTCGCGCTTTCCGGCGACGACGACCGAAGCATTGTCGGTCTCCGCGTAGAGCAACACCGGCTTCACGCTCGCTGCCGGCGCGGCGACGGCGGTGGTCGGCGGCGGCGCAGTCACGACAGGTGGCGTGGGCGTCGCAACGCTCCCGGCCGCGCCGTTCGGCGACACGTCCGCAGCAGGGCCCGAGCCGCCGAGCTTCCACGCGATGCCGCCGCCGACGACGGCTGCGGACAGAATCACGGCGACGATGGGGCCGGCGCTCTTCTTCTTCGGCGCGATGTCGCCGCCGAGGCCTTCAAGGGTAGACGCGTGCAGGCCGGGATTCGTCGTGGTCCCGGTGCCCCCGACGTAGCCGGGGCCCGGCACGTGGCCGGTGCTCGTCACGTAGCCGGGGCCCGTCATGTGGCCGCTGCTCCCCGAGTAGCCGGTGCTCGCGGCGAGCCCGGGATTGGTCGTGTGACCCGAGCCGGTGTTGCCTCCGCTCCAGCCGATGGGGGCGAGCTCACGGCTCGGATCCGGGGTGAAATAGTCGGGCGGGATGGTGTGCTCGTCGCTGACGAGCAGCTGTTGCACGGCGCGCGGCTCCTGCCCCTGCATGACGAGGGTGAGGTCCTCGGCGAGCTCGCGCATCGAGGGGTAGCGCTGGTCGGCCTTCTTCGCCAGACACTTCAGGATCACCGCCTCGAGCCCGCGCGGGCAGTTCGGCACGTTGCGCAGCGTGCGGAACAGCGGCGGCGGCTTGTAGAGGTGCTGGGTCAGGATCCCCATGAAGTTGTCGGCGTTGAACGGCATCTCGCCGAAGTCGAGGATGTCGATGATGTGCGGGTTGCCGATGCTCGAGGCGCTCTTGGCCTCGCGCACGAAGCGACTCACCGCCTCTTTGTCCTTGAGGAGCTCGGGGTGGAG
>SYFR01000470.1 GCA_005800325.1 Myxococcales bacterium
CCGGCCGTCGCGGCCGCGGCTGCACGCCCGGCGCTGCCACCTGCGCCGCGGCTGAACGCCCTACGGAAGAAACAACGCGAGCGAGCGCGCCACGACCGCGGGGCGCTCGGAGCCGACGACCGCGAGCTCGCACTCGAGCGTGAGCTGCGTGCCGCCCACACCCTTCTTGCGGACGTGCACGAGGCGACGCCGCGCGTGGATGGCGCTCCCCGATTTCACCGGGCTCACGAACCGGACGGTGTCGAGCCCGTAGTTGATGGCGCTCGCGAAGCCGACGATGGTGCGCGCGCGTCCGTCCTCGAGGGCGGTGAGCAGCGAGAGCAGCAGAAACCCATGCGCGACCGTCGCGCCGAACGGGCTCTCGCGAGCGGCGCGCTCGACATCGACGTGGAGCCACTGCCGATCGAGCGTGAGCTCCGCGAAGGCGTCGATCATCGCCTGCGAGACGACGAGCGGCGCGCCCCAAGGGCCGAAGTCCTCTCCCTCGAACGCGGAGAGCGCTTCGAAGTCGTCGAAGCGGATCGCGGTCACTTCGAGCCGATGGTCAGGTTCTCGAGCAGATCGTCGAGCTTGACCGTGAGCTGCAAGCGCCGGCTCTCGAGCCGCACCACCTCGCGCCCGAGACGGTCGCCCTCTTTCGTGAAGTCATCGAGCCGCTTCTCGAGATCGCGGCGGAGCGCGGCGGCGTCGAGGCTCTTGTCGCGCTCGATCGCCTCGACGTTTTGCCGCGTGCGATCGGCGCGGTCGTTGAGCTCCGCCTGCTGGCGATGCAGCCCGTTGACCTCGTTGTCGATCTTGCCGATCTCGCGCCGCACCTCGAGCACCGGCTCGAGCTTCTGCTTGTCCTCGGCCAGGAGGCCCCCGGCGACCATGAGGCGCTCGAGCAGCTCGACGGCGCGCGCGTCGAGAATGGCGATCGTGGTCTGGAGCGGCTGCTGCTCGATGAGCTCGACCGTGCCGGAGAGCGAGCCCGCCGCGACGTGGAGCGGGACGAGGTACGCGTCCGGAAGCTCCTCGAGGTCCGGGGCCTTGTCCTTCAGCTGGAAGCCCGCGCCGTAGCGCGGGTGCCGCACGAGCACCGTGAAGCCCTCTTTTTTGGCTTGCTGCGCCGTCGCCTTCCACACGGTCCGGATGCGCGTGTAGCGCTCGACGTGGAGCGTCCCGCGCACGATCTTGAGGAGCTTCATGTCCTCGGGGATCCCCGCGCTCTCACGCGCGACGAGGATCGACGGCTCGACCGCGAACGGGATCGTCACGCTCGTGCCCGAGCCCACGGTCTCGCTGATCCCTTCGCCGACGAAGCTCCCGCCCGAGAAAATCGAGATGGGCCCCGACTCGAGGACGAAGGGGGTGCTGTTCTTGAAGCGCACGACTCGGTACGGGTTGCTCTCGTAGCCGTCGCCCGCGCCGCCCGGCTTGAACATGAACGTCTCTTCGCCCTGCACGACCTCGTTGACGATCGCGACCATGGTCGAGGTGCCGTCGGGCACGGTGACGCGACTGCCGAGATCGAAGCGCGTGAGCCCGCTCGCGGACGCGGCCTTGGCCTGCGCGAACGTCGAGCGGCGCAGGCCCTCGAAGGTCACCGCCGGTGTGGCGGCCGCGGCCTCGTCCGCGTCGCCGTAGTCGGCGCCGGACCAGCCGCGCTTGTCCGACTTTTTGCCGCCCTTGCCGGGCGCGGACTTTTCCATCGCGCGCATCCGGGAGGGCATGGGCGGCGGTGCTGCGGCCGCGGGCGCGCCGACGGGTCCCCTCATTGCGCCGGTCCCATAGCCGCCGTACGCCTCGCTGGGAGCGTCGTCGGCCGGCGGCTCCGCCGCGACCTCCGGCTCGCCGCCGTAGCTCGCCTCGCCGAGCGACACGCGGGCGCGCTTGCCGTGCACGCGACCCGAGACGTCCTCGCGCTCGACGAGGCGCGGCGTGTGAAGATCGTAGCGGAAGGCGAGCGGCGCGCCGGCGGTGAGCGACATCGTGACCTCGCGCCAGTCTTCTCCGCTGATGTTGTCCACGACCGCCCACGCCTGGAGCAGCGCCTCGCCCTTGCCCTGCTCGGGGAGCACGACGCGATAGGTCGGCTTCCACATCGGCGCCTCGACCACGTAGCTGACGACGAGGTCGTGTGACGAGATCTCTTCGTCGAGGCGAATGCCGATGTCGACCTGCTGAAACATGCCCTCGCCCGCGGTCGCGTCGAGGCGGCGATGAAACTGCAGCGCGAGGTCGCCGTCTCTCAAGGTCAGGCTCTTCACCTTCGAGAGCCTCACGACCTTGAGCTCTTGCCCTTCGATCACCGTGACCTTGTGATCGCGTCCGAGCGGCAGCGGCGGCGCGTTGCCGTGGCTCGCGGTCGGCGCCGTCGGATCGGGCTCGTCGGCGATCTGCTCGACCATGACGACGCGGCCGGAGACTTCGCCCTGCACGGTCGAGAGGATGACCTCGACGCCACGGAGGAGATCGATGATCTGCGCGAGGCTGCCCGCGCCCGGCGCGAGGCTCGCCAGCGCGGCGTTCGCCCAGGTCTCGGGATCGAGCGGCATCGAGACGCTGAGCGCGCGGCCCGAGCTCTTGTCGACGATGGTGAGGCTCTTCAGGAGATCGTTGACCTGATCCTTGCGAACCTTGATGCGCAGCGTGTTGCCGTCGACGTCACCGCGGCGCTCGAAGTAGCCGATGCCGTTGCGATAGAGCACGACGCGGTCGAGCGCGAGGCTGCTCGTGGCGGTCGGAAATGCGGCGCGCGGATCGGTGACGCACCCGAAAGAGAGGGTGCCCAGCGAGAAGGTGCCGAGCAGCAGCAACGATGCGACGGAAAATGTTCTCATGATGAAGGCTCCAACCGACCCCGCTCGGGCACGCGCGGAGACGCTCCGCACGCGCGAGCAGCGCGCGAACACTACACCGGAAGCGCGCGTTTCTTACGCCCGATTTGTGCCCGAATTCACGGCCGTTGCGTGAGCGTGTGCGTTCGGCGTGTCGATCGCTGGCCGCGCCAGCGCGTGCGTTCGGCGTGTCTATCGCTGGCCGCGCCAGCGCAGCCAATGATCGGCGAGGACGATCGCCACCATCGCCTCGGCCACGGGGACGAAGCGCGGCAAGAGGCACGGGTCGTGGCGCCCCTTCGTCACGATCGTCGTGGGTTGCCCGGCCTTGTTCACCGTGGGCTGCTCGCGCGGCAGGCTGCTCGTCGGCTTCACGGCGGCGCGGAGCACGATCGGCATGCCTGTCGTGATGCCGCCGAGCATGCCACCGTGGCGGTTCGATGCGGTGGCGATGGGCGGGCCTGGCACGAAGACATCGTTGTGCTCGCTGCCGCGCATGGCGGCCGCTGCGAATCCGCTCCCGCACTCGACGCCGACCACCGCGGGGATGCTGAAGAGCGCCTTGGCCAGCTCGGCCTTGAGCTTGTCGAACACCGGCTCACCGAGCCCCGCCGGGACGCCGGTCGCCACGATCTCGGCCACGCCGCCGATCGAGTCGCGCTCGCTCCGCACCTCTTCGATGAGCGCCATCATCGCCTTCGAGGCCTCGTGGTCGGGACAGCGCACGGGGTTCGGCGTGCCGTCGGGGAACGACTCGACCTCGCACATCGTCACGCGCGCGGGCTCGGGCACGTTCGCGGTGAGCGCGCCGACTTGCTTGACGTACCCGACGATCCTCGCGCCGAAGCTCTCGCGGACGAGCTTCTTGGCGATCGCCCCCGCGGCCACCCGCGCCACCGTCTCGCGCGCGCTCGCCCGCCCGCCACCGCGCGGATCGCGGACGCCGTACTTGGCGTCGTACGAGAAGTCGGCGTGGCCCGGGCGGTACTTGTCAAAGATGGGCTCGTAGTCGCGGGCGCGCGGATCGACGCTGCGGATGAGGATGGCGATGCTCGTGCCCGTCGTCGCGCCATCGAAGACGCCCGCGAGGATCTCGGGAACGTCGGGTTCGTCGCGCTGGCTCACGAGCGCGCTCTGCCCCGGCCTGCGGCGCGCGAGCTCCGCTGCGAGCTCCTCGACCGAGATCGCGAGCCCGGGCGGGCAGCCGTCGATGACGACGACGTTGGCGGGACCGTGCGACTCGCCGGCTGTCGTGACGACGAACGCTTGCCCGAAGCTGTTGCCCGCCACGATGCGCGCCCGGTTCCTTGCGGTGACTGTGGGGTGGAACCCGTGATTCGCGGCGTTCGCGCCTAGCGCACGCAGCCACGCGCCGCGTCGAAGCGGCAGCGGCCCTCGAGCTTGCACGCCACGTTCGTCGCTTTGCACTCCGCTTCCGAGCCCGCGACGCAGCGCCCGCCGCGATGGGAGCAGCGCCCCTGCTCCTTGCACACGGTGCTCTTCATGCATTCGATGTCGTCGGCGGGTCGGCAGCGACCGTCGAGCGCGAGCGAGCAGGCCCCCGATTTTCCGCATACCGCGCTCGCCGCGCAGTCGGCGTCACCTCGCGCGGCGCATTGCAGCACGGCGCCGTCGGCCCGCTCGCCACAGAGCCCGTACTCGGTGCACAAGGGCGACTCGGCGCACGTCTTGATGCACTGGCCATCGCGCGCCGCGCACCTTCCGCCCGCGGAGCATGCCGTGCTGCGCTTGCACGGCTCGTCCGTCGCCGCCCGGCACGCGCCGTCGTGCACGTCGCAGAGCCCTTCGGAAGCGCACGCCCGCGACTTTTGACAGTGGGCCGCTTGCTTCGCGACGCACGCGCCCGCGTCTCCCTTCGCGCAGCGGCCGAGATCGCGGCACGCTTCGGAGGCGCGGCAGTCGTCGTCAGCGGACGCGATGCATTGCTCGTAGCCGCGCCCCGGCTCAGGTCTACCGTCGCCGCACAACCCGAGCGCGCCGCACGCGTGAGCCTCGCGGCAGCTCGCCGCGGCGACGCAGCGATCGCCGTCGAGCTTGCAGCGCTGACCCTGGCAGAGAACGACGTTGGCGCAATCGGCAAAGCTCGCCGCGACACAAGCGTCCTCGCGGGCGGTGCAGCGCCCCTCGCTCGCGCAGGCCGGCGCTCGTCGACACCGCTCGTCGGTGAGCGCCGCCGTCGTGCTAGGAGAGCCCGCAGTCGTCGGGCCCTCGGGCGCGCCTTCCGGCCGCTCCACGAGCGTGACGAACTGCTTGCCCTCCGAAGCGATCTCCGGACCGTCGCCGTCGGACGCGGACGCGGCCGCGGTCGAGGTCGGGCTCGCGGTCGGCGCGACGCTCGGGGGAGGGGCCGGGGAGCCGCATCCGGCGTGCACGGCGATCAGCGCGAAAAGCGCCAAACTCGCGAAAATCGCGGGGCTTCGTGTCGCGAGCGGCATCGAGTCGGCATCGTAGTGTGCCGACTCTCGGCGTCACCACCCAAATCAACGTGAGTCACCGTGGCCGGCGCGTGCGTGGCGCGTGCGTGGCGCGCGCGTGACGCGGCGCTGCGAGCGCGCCCGCGACGTCACCAGCGCGTGGAGAAGGCGACGACCTTTTTCTCGCCCGCGCCGAGGCGAACGGTGCGCGCGATGCGACGGCCATTCGGCTGAAGGCAAGCGACGTCGTGGACGCCCGGCGCGAGCGAAGCGTCCAGGCGCCAGCCGCTCGAGTGGTAGTTGCCGTCGAGGAAGAACTGGCAGCGACCGCGCTTGACGCCCGCGACCAAGCGCCCGCGATCGGGCGAAAACTCCGCAGCGGTGGGGGCGGAGACAGCGGCATCCTTCGGAGTCGTCGCGGCGTGCGGAGTGGTCGCGCTGACGTGCGGTGTGGTCGCCGCGTGCGGTGTGGTCGCCGCGTGCGGTGGCGTCTCGCTGAGGTGCCGGTCTTGGCTCGCGTGGGCATCGCTCCTCGTCCCGTCGCCGAGCTCGAGAGAGGCATGCGCCGCCCCCCGCGCCGGCGCCTCTCGGCGCGGCGTGCCGGCATGGTAGCCGAGCACGGCCATCGCGGGCAGCAACACGAGCGCCGCGGCGAGCGCCCATTGAGCCCGCAGACGTCCATTCGTACCCGCGTCGAACAAGGCGCGCCGCGTCTGCGTGTGCCCCGTGTCGAACGGCCAGGCGCGCGCCGTCTCTTGCAGCGCTCGGAACTCGCCGGAGGTGAGCGGGGCGAGGCTCGGGGTGTGATCTTCCGACGACTTTCCGAGGTCGTCGAGGCGCGGAAGCTCGCGCTGGAATGCGTCATCGGCACGGCGCGCATCGGTCTGGGCCGCATCGGTCTGGGCCGCGGGCGCGATCGCAGCGGGCGGCGCGATCGCAGCAGGCGGCGCGAACGCAGCAGGCGGCGCGATCGCAGCGGGCGGCGCGATCGCAGCAGGCGCGATCGCAGCGGGCACCATCGCAACGTCGCCGGCGAACGCAGCAGGCGCGATCGCAGCGGGCACCATCGCAACGTCGCGGCCGATCGCAGGGGGCGCTGTCGCGACGTCGACGGCGATCGCGGCGGGCGCGGCCCGGCGCGGCAAGGGCGGCGGCACCGCTCTTTCGCGGGTCACGGCCTCGCGGGGCGCGGCGACTTCACGAGCGGCTGCGCGAGCTGCGGAAATTGGGGGAGCCGGAGGGCCGCTGAAGAGCGGCAGGGTCGTGGTGCGGTGCGACGCCGCGGCACCGATGAGAGCGGCAGCAGCCTTCGCGGCTTCGCGGCGGCGGCGCCCCGGAGCGCTAGGCGGCGCAACGGTTGGCCCTGCCTCGGGGAAGAGCTCTTCGTAATGCGGCCGATTCGGATCGCCCGACTGGGCGACGAGGCGCGTGATGCGTGCGGCGGGCACCGGCGCTGGCGTCGCGTCGCGCACGCGCGGAGGTCGCGGGGCCACAGCGCGCTTGAGGGTCGGGGGCTCCGCGGGAACGCTGCCCGTCGCTTCCGAGCGCGGCGCGTCGGTGCGCTCGGCCTCTCCGCGCGTCGCTTCCGACGGCGGCGCGTCGGTGCGCTCGGCCTCTCCGCGCGTCGCTTCCGACGGCGGCACGTCAGTGCGCTCGGCGTCTCCGCGCGCCGATTCCGAAGGCGGCACGTCAGTGCGCTCGGCCTCTCCGCGCGCCGATTCCGAAGCGCGGTTCGCTGTCGGAACGCTCGCCGCCGCCCCGCGATGCGACGCGCCCGCGTTCGGCGGGGTGCGGGTCGAAAGCGGAGCGAGCGGCCGCCGCTCGGGTCGCGGAGCTGTCGTTGAACCGGCCATCGGGCCGATACCTTGCAACTGTCACGCCACGCGCAAGCGACGAGATCCCCGCGATGCGACGACGGTCACGCCAGCAGGCGCGGGCACGATGGACAGTCGCTGCACCATGGGATTTCCCCACACCCGCTCGTCCGCCTGCAGCGATAAGCCGCGATGCAGCATGAATTCCTGGAAACAGCGGGATGGAACGGTTACAGCGTCGCGGGGGGTCGGCGCTGCCCGGCAGCCGCGATCGAGAGGGCGTCGCGCCGAGGAGACGCTGGCCTACCGGGGCGCCGGGCGCCCGCGCTTGGAGGTCGACGAGCACCGCCCGAGTAGGCCAGCTGGCCTACTTCGCGGGTCGCGATGCCGTGGGCCAGCGGCTCACGTCTCCGAGCGACGGCCCGCTGGCAGGAGGCCGGCACCGGATCAAAATGCGGGTCAGCTTGCAGCGCATGATAATCGTCGCCCATGCAGCGCCTCGTTGTCGACTCCGCGTCGCCGCACGGCCACGAGCCTGCCGGCACGCCGTGGCGCCCGCTGCTCGATGAGGCTGCCGCGCCAGGCGCCGGATGCGATGGCGCGGCGCTCGAGCGTCACCTCGAGATCCTGCTGGCGGTCTGCAAGACCGTTCAATTTTCACATGAGCGCGGCTTCGTTCACCGCGATCTGCGGCCGGAGCACGTGCTCGTGTGGGGGAGCGCGAGGGTCGACGTGCTCGGCTGGGGCGCGGACGCCGGCGACGGGGACGCACACGGGCGTGGCGCGGACGTCTTCGCGCTCGGCGCGGTGCTGCGCGAGCTCGTGACCGGGGATCCGAGCCGCGACGACGGCGACGCGAGCGCAGCTCCGGCGTGCGAGCCGCGCGCGCCAGCGTCCGGCCTCGCCATGGAGCTCGCGGCGATCTGGACGAAGGCGATGGCGCCGCGCGCTGACCTGCGGCACGCGGCGGTAGAAGAGCTGCGGCTCGACGTCGCCGAGGCGCTGGCCCGCGCGCGCTCGCAACGTGCCGCCGCCGTTGGAGCGACACGCGTCGACGAGCTCCGCTCGCTGCTCGAGAGCGCCTTGCGCGACCCAGCCGGCGCGCGCCCTGCCATCGGCACGGTGATGAGCGCGTACGCGCTCATCGGCGCGTGCCGCAGCACGCTGCTGGAGGCCTTGCGCTTATCGCCCACGAGCACCGACGCGCGAGCGCAGCTGGAGAAGCTCACGGATCTGGTGACGGCCTTCGAGCTTGCCCAAGGGGAGCACGGCGCTGCCCTGCGCCTTGTCGCCGAGCTCGGCCCGTTCCTTCCCGACGGCGGCGCCCGCCACGAGCGGGAGCTCCAGGGTAAGCTCGAGCGCGCCAAGGCCAAGGGCACGCGGAGCGTTGCAGCTCCGCAGGATGACGCCGCGCCCGATGCGAGCGCGCATTTTCGCGTTCGCCGCGCCGCGTTCGTGGCTGTCTCGAGCGTCGGCGCCGCAGCCGTCTATCTTCTTCTAGGCTGGCTCACGCGCACGGGCCGCCTCGCCTACCCGCATCTGCTGTTCGCAGGCGTCAACGCGCTGATGGCGCTCGGGCTCGTCCTCCGACGCGAGCGCTTGCAAGCACCGCTCGGCGGAGACGCCGCCGCACGGCGGACGGTCGTGACAATTCTCGCGGTCACGGCGAGCGCCACGATCGTGTTTCCGGTCGCGTGGCTGACGGGCGTGCCTTTCGGCTGGGCCATCGGCATGCAGCTGCTCGTCTACGCGCTCGTCGCCTTCCTGAGCAGCCATGCGATCGATCCGCCGCATCTCGGGGCCGCCGTCCCGCACGCCCTCGGCTTCGTGGCGGCGATGAAGTGGCCGGCGATCGCGTGGGAGGCGCTCGGGGCCGCCTGCATCTTGGCGAACGTGTGGCAGCCGCCGCTCGCCAAGGTCAAGGAACGCGCCGTCGCGGGCATGAACCGCCGCGCTACCGATGGCGCCCCCGCGCTCCCGAAGGATCTGGCGAACGAATGAGCGCCGAGTCGGGGCCCGCGGCCGGACGCTCGTGGTGCGACGTCCTCGAGCGCGGACGCGGCGACGCGTCCACGGCCGAGTGGCTCGAGGCGCAGGCTCGCGTCCTCGTCACCGTATGCGACGCCGTGGAGCGAGCGCACGCCGACGGGCTCCTGCACCTCGACCTCAAGCCGGCGGACGTCGTCCTGACCGAGCGCGGCGAGGTCTTCGTCCTCGGATGGGAGCGCGCGACGCCCCTCGAGGCAGGGACCTCGCTGGCGGTGCCGCGTGCGCTCGACCTCGAGCTCGAGCGTGACGCGCGCTACATGGCGCCCGAGCTCGCCGCCGGCGCAGCGCTTCGAGTCGGCGTCGCCGCGGACGTGTATTCGCTCGGCGCGATGCTCCACGAGCTCGTGTCGCAGACGCCGCGGCTGAAGCAGCATGCGACGCGCGAAGAGCAGCTCGCGGCGGCCCTCCGCAACGCGCCGGCGCGCTACGGAGCCAGCTCCGGTGCGCTCGCGGAGGTGTGCGAGCTCGCGCTCGAGACCGACGAGGCGGCGCGGTACGGGAGCGCCGCGGAGCTCGCGCGGGCGATCGAACGTGCGCTCTCGCGGCGCGATTCGCTCGAGCTGACCGAGGCAGCCCGCGCGCGGCTCGTGGTCTTCTTCGCCCGGCTCGCGCAGGCCCGCGCGAACGACCCGGCGAGCGCCGTGAGCGTGTACATCGCCTTCGGCGAGTGCCGCGCCATGCTCGCCGAGGCGCTGCGCCAGTGGCCGGAAAATCCGGGCGCGCGGCGCGCGGTCGAGGAGCTGCTCGAGCGCCTCGTCGAGTTCGAGCTCTCGGCCGGCCACGCGCGCGGCGCCCTTCGCCTGCTGGCCGAAATGCGCGAGCAGTTCCCGGCGATCGCCGCGACGACCGAGCGCCTCGAGGGAGCGGTAAAGGCGCCGGACGCAGGCGACGACGCGACGCGGGGGGCAGTCGCAGAGAAATCGGGGGGCTCGCTCGGCGTAGGAAATTCGGGCGCGGGCGCGCGCCCACACGCCGAGACACGACCGCTCGCGGACTCGGCCATCGAGAGCCGGCCAGAGCTCGAGCTGCGGCACTGGCGCGTTCGCTCGGGTGCGTTCCTCATCTTCGGGCTGGGATTTTTCGCGCTTCACCTTTGGCTCGGCGCGCGGTGGCGCGCGGGCCTGCTCGTTCGCGCGCACGAGGCCATCATCGCCGGCTACGTGGGCTACGGCGTGTTGCTCGTCGCGCTCGGGAACATCCGGCCGGGACGGCGACTCCGGACCCGGGCGGACCGCGCGTTCCTCGCTACCCTCTGGTCCGCATTCGTGAGCGGGATGTGCCTCTGGGTCGGCGCGCTCGTCGCCGGGAGCCCCTTCGCGTGGGCAATGGCGGTGCAGCTGCTCTTGGCCGCCACCATCGCGACGGCCGGTGCGTTCGCACACGACCAGCCCGCGCTCGCTTTCGGCGGAGCACCCTATCTCGTGGGCTTCGGCGTGCTCATGTTCGCGCCCCGCTTCGCCTGGGAAGTGCTCGCTGTCAGCGTGCTCCTCGGCGAGGTCGTCAAACTCGCAGCGGGCCGCAAGGCGCTGCGAGGCCGCGAGCGCGCGGCCTTGGCCGCAACGGCACCGCCGACGTGAATCACCGGGACGCGAGCCACGCCTTGGCCGCGAGCGCACCGGGCGCGTGAATCAGCGGGACGCGAGCCACGCCTTGGCCGCGAGCGCGCCGGGAGCACAGGTGAGGCCGCCGCCGGGGTGGCTGCCGCTGCCACCCAGAAAGAGGCCGCCGATCGGCGTCGCGTAGCGCGCCGTGGCTGTCGACGGGCGCATGAACAAGAGCTGGTCGAGCGCGTGCTCGCCGTGGTGGATGTGGCCTCCGGTCAGGCGATAGCGGCGGCTGAGATCGGCGGGCGTCAGCACCTCGCGCGCGACGAGCTTCGCCTCGAGCCCCGGGCACGCGCTCGACAGCACGCGCACCGCGTCGTCGCCGAGCTTCTCGCGCGCGTCATCGTCCCAACCGCCTTCTCTCGCGAACGCCGCCGCGTGCACGAGCGCCGTCGCCACCGAGTGCCCGCTGGGCGCGTGCGGCTTGCCCGTGAACACGCGCACGTCGAGCACCGGCTCGCTCGCGACCGTGCGGTATTTCGCGGCGTCGTACGCGCGCTCGATGGCGTCGAGCGACTCGCCGGTCCTTAGCGCCTCGACCGCCGTTCCGTCCGCGAGCGCGAGCGGCGCCGAGAGCGCGAGACGCACGACCGCGGTCGTTCCGCGCGCCCGCACCCGCTCGAGATCCTGCGCGAGATCCACCGGCAACCTCTCGGCGCCGATGAGGTCGAGGAACACCTGCTTGGGATCGCACGTCGCGAGCACGCTGTCGCACGCGAGCTCTTCGCCGCTCTCGAGCACGACGCCCGCGACGCGACCCGCGCGGAGCGAGATCGAACGGACCGGAGCCCCGTGGCGCAGCTCGGCGCCGAAGCCCTTCGCGGCCTTCACCAGCGCGTCGACCAGCGCCGCCGCCCCGCCCTCGATCTCATTGCCGGAAGTGACCTCACGAAAGAGGAGGTTCGCCGCCGAGCCGGCCGACCATGGCCCCGAGAACGACCCCTCGACTGCCGGCAGCGCGAGCCCGGCTCGCAGCCGCTCGTCCGTCAGCGCGTCGCGCATCCAATCGGCCGCGCACATCGGCAGGATGCGGAGCAGCTCGAGCATGTCGGCCCTCCCGAGGCGGCGCACGCGCAGTCCCGCCTCGAGCAGCGGCAACAGCTCTCCGGCCGGCTCCGGCGCCGGGCGATCGAGCGCGGCACGAAGCGCGGGCCCAACGCGCCCGAGGAAGCCCCGCCACTGCGCGAAGCGCTCGACCTCGGCTTGCGCGACGCCGCTCACCGACGCGTGCAGAGCGTCGAGGACGATGGGCTCGCTCCCCGCACGCGCGAGGTGGATCTTCGTCGGCTGCTTGCGAAACGCGAGACCGTGGCGCGCGAGCCCGAGCTCCTCGACCAGGGCCGCGCGCACGCCGCGGGTGTCGTGGTGCAGCCCCGGCGCCGCGTAGCCGGGGTGGAACGTCTCGCGCGCCGCGAGCCCGCCGAACGTCTCGCGCGCCTCGAGCACGACGACCTTGCGGCCCGCCTTGGCGAGCAGCACCGCGGCGGTGAGGCCATTGTGTCCGCCACCGAGGACGACGACGGTGCTCGTGTTCTCGCGGCTCACAGCGCGCGCTCCTTCAGCATGCGCTCGGCCGCGAGCTTGCCAGGCGCCGCCATCACGCCGCCGCCCGGATGCGTGCCGCTGCCGCACATCCAGAGGCCGCGCACCGGCGTCTGGTAGTGCGCGAAGCCCGCCGCGGGCCGCAGAAAGGCGAGCTGCTCGAGGCTGAGCTCGCCGTGGAAGATGTTGCCCTCGCTCAAGCCGAAGTCCTGCTCCATGTCCCACGGCGTGAGCACCTGGCGATGGAGGATGCGATTCTTCAGCCCCGGAGCGAGCTCTTCGAGCGTGTCGACCACGGTGTCTCCGAACGCCTCGCGATGCTGCGGCCAGCTCTCGGGGCCGGTCGCCAGGTGGTAGGGCGCGTACTGCACGAAGCAGCTCATGATGTGCTTGCCCGGGGGCGCCAAGGTCGAGTCCGTGAGCGTCGGCAGCACCACGTTGATGTACGGGCGCCGCGAGAACTTGCCGTATTTCGCGTCGTCGTACGCGCGCTCGAGGTAGTCGATGCTCGGCGCGACCGCGATGTCGCCGCGAATGTGGAGGCCGTCGCCGGGGCGCGAGGTGAACTCGGGCAGCGCGTCGAGCGCGAGGTTCACTTTGCCCGAGCTGCCGCGGAGCCGGTAGCGCGACAGGGCGTGGGTGAACTCGCTCGGGAGATACTTCGCGTCGACGAGCCTCGTGAAGGTGAGCTTCGGATCGACCGAGCTGACGACCACGCGCGCCCGAAGCTCGGTGCCGTCCGCGAGCACGACGCCCGCGGCCTCGTCGCCACGCATCAGGAGCTTCGCCACCGGCGCCTCGGTGCGGATCTCGGCGCCGAACGCCTGCGCCGCCCGCGCGATCGACATGCTGACCTCGCCCGTGCCGCCGCGCGAAAACCCCCACGCCCGCATCGCGCCGTCGATCTCGCCCATGTAGTGGTGCAGCATCACGTACGCGGTGCTCGGCGAGCGCACGCCGAGGTACGTGCCGATGATGCCGCTCACGGACATCGGGGCCTTGAGCACGTCGCTCTCGAACCACTCGTCGAGGAAGTCCGCGGCGCTCAGCGTCATCATCTTCACCAGCTGGTGAATGCCGCGCGCGCCGAGCTCGCGGAAGGGCTTGCCGAGCCGCGCGAGCCGCAAGAGCTCGGTCGGATGCAGCGACGCCGGATCGGGCGACGGCTCGTCGATGACCGGCTTCACGAGCCGCGCGAGCTGCGCCATCTCACGACCGAACTCGGGATATAGCGACGCGTCTTTCGCGGAATATCGGGCAATTTCTTCGCGCGTACGCCGGGCGTCCGGCCACCGCACGAGCCCGGGCCCGTCGACCGCCGGCGCGAACGAGCACTCGAGCGGCAGGATCTCGAGGCCGTGCCTCGGCAGCTCGAGATCGCGAATGATCTGCGGCCGCAAGAGGCTCACCACGTACGAGCACACCGAGAACTTGAAGCCCGGAAAGATCTCTTCGGTCACGGCAGCGCCGCCGAGCACGTGACGCCGCTCGAGCACGAGCACCGAGCGCCCAGCTCGCGCGAGGTACGCCGCGCACGCCAGCCCGTTGTGTCCACCACCGACGATGATCGCGTCGTACTGCTTCATCCCACGCCCGCTCCCATCACGCCTTCGCCGTCACGCCCTCTTGCGCGGCGGATCGAAGAACGGCGTCTTGGTGACGACCGCCGGCACGACCTGCCGCGACCACTCCACCGTCCACTCGAGGTAGAGCGGCGTCCCCGGCTCACTCACGCTCGCCTCGACGGTCGCGAGCGCGAGGTTCTTCTTCAGCGTCGGCGACCAGGTCCCGCTGGTCGCGCGCCCGACCTGGCGACCGTCGCGATAGACCGGCACCATCGAGCGCCACGCCGCGCTCGGGACGTGCGGCGGCAGGCCATGCTCGGCGTAGAGCGCCTCGATCGCCGGCCAGTCGACGTCGAGCCCCACGAGCGCCCACGCGCTGCCCTCGCGCTTCTCGCGCTCGAGCGCCGCTTGTCCGATGAACGGCTCGCCGTCCCGCTCGAGCGTCACCGTCCAGCCGAGGCCAAGCTCGTAGGGCGAGGACTTCTGCGCCTCGATGAGCGCCTCGTTCGCGCCCGTGTAGTCGATGCCGCGCAGCACGAACCCGGCCTCCACGCGGCTGATGTCGAGGGCATCGAGCCCGACCGGCTCGAGGTTGTGCCGCTTGCCCGCGGCGCTGAGGGCGTCCCAGAGCGCGAGCGCGTGCGCGTTGTCGACCCAGAGCTCGTAGCCGAGATCGCCCGTGTAGCCCGTGCGGCTGAGCACGACCTCGAACCCGTCGATGCGCGCCGTCGCGACGCCGAAGAACTTGAGCCCGTCGACGACCTCGCCGCACGCATCGCGCAGGATCGCGCGCGAGGTCGGCCCCTGCAGCGCGAGCGCCGCGACCTCGTCGCTCACGTCGGCGACCGTGACGTCGTAGCGCCGCGCATGGCGCATGAGCCAGTGCAGCGCCGGCGCCGCCGCCGTGAGCCGAGAGCGCCCGTCGCCGAGGTGCGCGCAGGTGCCGTCGTCGAGCACCTTGCCGTGGTCGTCGCACCAGCAGAGGTAGGTCATGCGTCCGGGCTTGAGCGCCCGGACATCACGCGAGAGGACCCGCGACAGAAAGCGCGCGGCGTCCTTGCCGCTCACGTCGTATTTGAAGAGCGGCGTGACGTCGAGCAGCCCGGCGCCATTGCGGATCGCGTTGTACTCGCGCTCCGGGCTCATGCCGTAGACGCACGGCGCGCAGTACCCCGACCAGTCCTTCCACTTGTAGCTCTGACAGAGCGCCTGCGTGCGCGGGTGGAAAGGCGTCGCGTTGGGCATCGACGCTATCGGCAGCTATCGGCAGGGGGAAGGAACGCTGGCCCCCGCGAGCAGCGCGCGCACGCCGGAGAGCGCCGCCTTGCCCTGCGGGCTCGACACGAGCGACTGGCAAGCGCCGGCCGCGGCGAGGTACGCGCCCTTCTGCGTGATCGGGGCCGAGTTGGCGTTCTGGCGCAGCGCCGCGCAGCAGGCCGCGATCCCCGTCGGATCGCCGGTGCCGACCACCGCGCCCTTGAACGATCGCACCGAATTGAGCGCGCTGTTTTTGTCGCTGCCCACGTCCCACGCGGCGACCGCCAGGACGTTCATGTCTTTGCCGCTGGTCGCGGCATAGACCGCCTTGACCGGGTTGCCGCCGCGCTTGCACGTGCCCTCGGCCGCGCTCGCGGGGAGCTTGTCTTTTCCGAGGCTGATCGAGTCGGCCGTGCCCCAGGCGCAGTCGGTGAGGCCGAGCGCCGTCGTCGCAGGACCGAGCTTGCTCGTCGCCGCCTCCCCGTCCTTGTAGCTCGTGCCGGCGAAGCCTGCCTTGCCGTCGGGCGCAGTCGACACCGAGAACTCACCGGCCTTCGTGGTCCAGCCGCTGGCGATCACGAACGCCGCCTTGCTTCCGGTGATGCTGACCGTCGAGCCCGCGAATCCCGCGTCCGGCTCACGGCCGTCGAGCTCCGACTTCGCGAGCGAGGTGGCGCCGCCCCCCGAGGTCGTCGTGTCCGGGACGACCTGCGCCGCCGTCTGCGTGGGCGTGGGCGTGGGCGCTGCCACGGCCGTCGTGGTCGTGGTCGCGGTCGCCGTCGCGGCCGTCGCTGTCGTCGCCGGTGCCTCGGTCTCGTCGTCGTTGGTCTTGCAACCAGCGAGCGTCACAAGGCCGGCGAAGACGCAAACTGCAGTGGAACGGTACGTGCTCACGATGACCCTCTCCCTTCGAGCCGACTCACGGTCGGCGAAATCCTCTTGCTTTGGGCGAACTTGCCTTACCTATGGGAAGCGCCACGGGGCAAGGACCATGTGCATTTCGCCGCAAAAAAAAGCCGGCCGCTACGAGCGGTGATGGGGCAGGAACCGGGCGTCCCCCGACAGCCCGTCAGCCACACCGCGGGGCTTCAATGACCGCGGACGACTCTATTCGGCGTCCTTGTCGATCGGCCAATCCCAGCGACGCTCTGGCGCGATCCCGAGCAGCGTGAGCGGCTCGCGCGACAGCGAAAGCTCGATGCGATCGCCCAGGCCGACGCGCACCAGCTGATCGGGGCCGTCGAGGTAGAGCCTCATCTGGTGTGATTTTGCGCGCACGAGCACGCGCTCGCCCGGCTCGACGAAGAGGTGCTGAAGGCGATAGCGCTCACCGCGCGGCGTGTACGGCTCGCGGACGACGAGCTGCAGCCGCTCGGACGTGAGGGGCAGCACGCTCCCGCCCGCGGAGCGCTGCGCGGCCGTCGACCCCGCCGCCGGTCCCATCCAGAGCCCGCTCGACTTCTGCTCTTCGACGATCGTGCCGTACTCGAGCAGGTAGCGCGACGTCGCCGCCGGCGACGCATGGCAGAAGAGCACGTCGTTGAGCACGCGCTGCGAGAGCACGGTGCCGTTCAGGCGCACCCGCATGCGGCACAAACGGACGCTGCCGAGCGTGCCCGCGAGCGCCGCCGCCACCACGCCCTTGGCCTCCGCGGCGCGCGCACCGCAGAAGAACCCGACCGACGAGCTCGGCGCGCTGTTGACCGCGAGCACCGGCACGCGGTCGACGCTGTGCGACGCGCGCAGGAGCGTGCCGTCACCGCCGACCGTGACGACGAGCGAGAAGCCTTGCGCGTCGAAGGCGCGCGTCGCGATGCGCACGACCTCGGCGCCAAGCTCTTCTAGCGCCGCGGTGACCTCGTGCACGGTCGCCGTGTGCTCGTCGTGCGCGCTGCGGATGTTGGCCGCGGTCGGGTCGTTCTTCTCGATGAGGCGCCGCAGCCGATCGGTCGGCTTTTTCTGGAAGCGGTCCCACGAGGTGCGCTTCACGACGAGCGCCACGCGCGGCCGGTCGCTGGCACGGCGCGAGGCACGCGAGCGGTCCGTCGCCGCCGGCTTTTTCGACGCCTGTGACGCCTGCCTCGACGCCTGTGACGCCTGCCTCGACGCCTGTGACGCCTGCCTCGACGCCTGTGACGCCTTTTCCCCGCTCTTCACGCCCGCCCTGCTTCCCCGGGATCGAAGCGTCAGCCCGCGTGGCCGAGCGCGAGCGCCTCGCGCAGGCGACGGAGGGCGATCTCGGTCTTGCCGTCTTCGATGTCGCCGCGCCTCACGTGGTCGAGCGCCTCGTCGAGCGACACCACGCCGATCACGGCGCGCTCCTCGAGCACGCTGCCGTCGAGGCTCGGCTCACCGAGCGCCTCCGGCAGGAGCTCCACGCGAAAGAAATGGTGCCGCTCGCCGATGACGCCGGCGGAGGGAAACGTCGGGGGACCGAGCGGGACGAGCGCGTCGTCGGACACGAAGCCGCCGAGCTCCTCCGCGAGCTCGCGGGCGGCCGCGCTCCTGAGACCGCGCTCTCCGAGCTGGCACTCCTCTGCCTCGACGAGCCCCGCCGGCAGCTCCCACAACACGCCGAGCGTCTCGCGCTCGGGCAAGGGACGACACGCCTCCGGGCGCAACCGCGCCGGGGGTCGAAGCGTCGAGCGCAGGTACACCATCGTGCACCCGCTCGCGTCTCGGAAGTGGGCCGCGACGACGACGGCGTCGAGGGCGCGGCGATGCACGCTGTCGTAGAGAAACGCCGCGCTCTCGTCGCCCTCGGCGTAGCGAACCTTGAGCCGCCGCCGCTCGAGGCACAAGAAGCCCGCGTCCGCTCGTGGCGAGAGATCTTCGAGCTCGACGAGCTCGAGGCGCGGCAACGGAGGAAGCGGCATGGCGCGGCGCAGCATAGTACGCTGGCGGCTCCCGCAGCCTCCCGATGTTCCGGCCCGCTTGCTCACGATGTCTTCACGCCGCCGGTCTTTACGCCCCAAAGCCGCCCTCGCGGGCCCGGCACGTCCGCGCTCGCGAGGGCGCGACGGCGCTTGCTCGGTCGCAGTTCGCCTGGCCGCGTGCACGGCGTGCCTCGGCGTCGCGGCATGCACCGAGGCCGACGACGTCGCCGCGTGCCCCGAGACCGCGGCGCGCACGCCGCACGAGGTGACGTACCGATTGCGCTGGCACGACGGCGGCAGCAGCGATGGCGGCAGCGCCGGGAGCGAGGGTGGCGGCGACGCCGTGAGCGAGCTCGGCCCGCTCACGCTCGCGACGGATCTCGGCTACTCGGTCACCGTCGAGCGCGGTGAGCTCACGAGCTACTCCGCGCAGCTCGTGGCGTGCACGACCGAGGAGCTCGCCATCCTCGCGCCGGACGCGCTGGCGTGCGGCCCGACGAGCGAGCCCGCTCATGCCGCGCTCGGCCATGGCACGGGAGAGCACGACACGTCCGCGGTGAAGGTCGTCGCGGTCGAGCCGCTGCTCGGCCCGGGCCTGGACTTCGGCAGCGCCCTCGCGGACTCTTCGCAGTATTGCCGTGCACACTACCTCGCCGGCCCGGTGACCAGCGCGACCGACGGCGGCGTCTTCGGCCTCACGCTGTGGCTCGAGGGCAGCTACCGCGCGCCGGGCGCGGCCGTTGACACGCCCTTCGCGCTCGCGACGAAGTCGGCTTACGGCGGCTTCTTCGCGCTCGGCCGCGGCGGCGACGACGCGCAAAGCGAGGGACCTGAGAGCGTCGCCTACGATAGCGGCCACAGCGCGGCCGAGGTCGTGATCACGCGCCCGCGCGGCGCGATGTTCGACGGCATCGCGCTCGACACCACCTCCCCGGAAGAGGCCGGCCTCGCGGTGCTGCGGACGCTCGTCAAGCAAAGCAGAACCACGATTCTATTTTAGCGCGACGAGCTCGTCGTAGGCGAGGTGCGCTACCCCAGGCGATGCACCCGAAGCCTGCCGGGCGGCGCGACCGAGCGCGCGAGCTCGAGGAGGTGCTCGTGGTGGGTGAAAAACAGGATCTGCACACGCTCGGCGACGTCGAAGAGGACCTCGAACGCGGCGCGGGATCGCGCGTCGTCGAAGTGCACGAGGATGTCGTCGAGCACGAGCGGCATCGGCTCGCTCTTGTCCGCGAAGCGCAGCACGGTGGCGAGCCGCAGGGCGAGGTAGAGCTGATCGCGCGCGCCCTGGCTCAGCGCCTCGATCTCGAGATCGCGCCCGTCGGGCCGCACGCACACGAGCGCCGCGCCGTCGCCGCGATACTCGACGCGCAGCCCGGTGAAGCTCTGCCGCGTGAGGCGCGGAAAGAGGGCGTTGGCCGCCGCGAGGACCGGCCCCTGGTTTTGGCTGCGGTAGCGCTCGATCTCCGCGCCCAAGAGCTCGCTGGCGAGGCGGCGCACGGCGTAGGCCTCCGCGTGCGTGCGTAGCTCGGCGAGGCAGCTCTCCACGTGCTGCGCGTCGTCGAAGGCGCCCTCGTGCAGCTCGAACCTGGTCGTGAGCCCCGACTCGTGGTTGCCGATCTCGCGGTGGCGCTCGCCGATCTCGAGGTCGAGCTCCTCGAGCGTGCGCTCGAGCTCCTCGAGCCTGGCCCGCGCTTCGTCGCGGTCGACGCCTCGTGTCGCCTGCTCGAGCTCGTCGCGCGTCGCGCCATCGCCCGCCTCCGCGAGCGCACGCTCGAACGTCGCACGCTCGGCCTCTAGCTGCCGCTTGGCTTGCGACGCATCTTCAGCGCGCGCGAGGCCCTCGAGCGCCGCGGCGCCCGCAGAGACGACGAGCCGCTCGAGCTCGGCGTCGGCTGCCACGAGCTCCGCCTTGACGTCGGCGAGCATGCGCTCTGCCTGCGCCCGCTTGTCCGACAGCGCGGGCAGCTCGACGCTCGCGGCGTGCGCGCGCTTGTGGCGAAGGACGAGCTCTTCGCTCAGGCCGAGCGCACAGCCGGCATCGCCGACCTCTGCGTGACGCGCGGCGAGGCGCCGAGCGAGCGCCTCGAGGTCGGCCGCGTCGCGCTCCATGCCGTCGATGCGCCGCCGCAGATCCCGCGCTTTTCCCAGCGTCGAAGCGATGCTGCGCGTCACGACGAGGAGCTGCGCCACCTCCTCGACGGAGCGGCTCGGCTCGATCCCGAGCGGCTCGAGCGCCGCCGCCCACTCGACCGCTGCCGCCGCCGCCTCGCGCGTGCACTCCTCGAGGCTGCGCGCCGCCTCGTCGTGCTCACGAGCCCGCTCATCGTGCTCCCGCGACAGCTCCCGCCGCTCGCGCGCCCGCGCCTTTCGCGCAGCGAGGTCCAGCTCTCCGTGGTCGAGCAGCTCGCCCAGCCGGGCGAGGGCCACAGCGCACTCGCTCGAGGCGCGTCCCTTCGTCACCGGCGTCGGCTCTTTCGTCCGCTTGGGCGTCGGCGTGGCCGCCGGTTTGGGCGTCGGCGTCGGCTCGCTCCGATCGAGCCACGCACAGAGCTCGCCGCTGAGCTCCTCGCTTCGCCCTTGCAGCGCCACAAACCCCTCGTCGCACTCAAGGCGAGCGCGCTCGCATCCGCCGAGCTCCGCGACGAGCCGCGCGTGCAGGCTCACGCGCTCGGACTCACGCCGCAGACGATCGGCGAGCTTGTCCGCCTCGTCGATCGCGCGTGCGAGCGCGGCAAACGCCGCGTCCGTCGGCTCGCCGGTCGCGAGGGCGAGCAGGCGATCGCGCCCGGCGCGCGCGGTCGACAAGTGCTCTTCCGTCGGCACGCCGCCTACGAGCACGAGCCCGTCGAGCTCGATCTTCGCCCGCATCTCGGCGGTCTTGGCGCGCTCCTCGCGCTCGACGAAGAGAGCCGCCTTTCGCCCGAGCTCGCCCTCTTCACGCCGCGCGCGCGCACACGCGGCCTCGAGCCGTGCGTGATCCGCTTCGAGCGGCAGCGCACCAAGGCGCGTTTCGAGCGCGGCCCTGCGGCTCACCGCCTGCGACACGCTCCGCTCGCACTGGACGAGCCGCTCGTCGAGCGTCACCCGCAGCCCCCGCAGCCGCTCGATCTTCGCTTCCACCACGCGGTCGAGCCGCGGCGCCTCGAGGCCTCGCATCGGCGAGCGCCCGAGCTCACGCGCGAGAGTGTCCGCTTCGTCGTCGAGCGCGGCGAGCTCCGCCCGGCGACGCGGCAAATCGCCTCTGGCACCGAGCACGACGCCTCGAAGCCGCTCGAGCTCGGCGACCTCGGAAGCGCCAAGCACCGCGCGCTCGTCGGCGAGGACCGTGAGCCCCCGCACGCGCTCGTCGAGCTCACGGAGCTCTCCCGCGAGCCGGAGCACGTCGCCCTCGGCGCGCGCTCGACCGGCCTCGGCCCGAACGCGCCGCTCCCGCGCGTCGGTCGCGAGCAGCGGGACGTCACGCAACGACTCGAGGCGCGCCTCGAGCTCGCGCATCGAGACGAGGATCGGCAGCACACGAACGAGCCGCGAGAGCCGGCTCCGCTCGGTCGTCAGGCGCAGGCGCTCCGCCGAGCGCGCGGCCTGTTCGCGCCGCATCGCCTCGAGCGCGCTCACTTGTTGCTCGTAGGCTTGCCCGCTTCGACTCGCCAAGACGACGCGCTCTCGCGCTTGCTTGAGGCGAGCGAGGAGCTGATTGATGGTCTGGTTCTTACCCGCCGGCTTGAACAGCGCCTCGCACTCCTCGCGCAAGCTCGCGAGGACATCGCTCGTGCCACGTCCGCCGCCCGCGTCGAAGAGGCTCTGACCCACCTCGCCGCGCCCCGCCAAGAGCGCCTCGGCGCCTTGGCTCAAGGTCGCGTAGTCGAGCCCGAACATCGACTGAAACATCGTCTCGGAGATCCCGCCGAGCAGCCGCTCGAGGCGCGCCTCGTCGATGGGCTCCGCGCTCCCCGGGTCGTGAAGCGTCGCGCCGCGCCCCTTGCGTCGCACGAAGGCGAGCTCCTCGCCGCGCGTCGTGCGAATGGCCGCGCCGATCCGCAAGGCCGGCATCGGGAAGCGGTGCGCGTCGCTGGTGCGCTCGGGGATCCCGTAGAAGAGGCCGGAAATTGCGCGCAGCGCGGTGCTCTTGCCGGCTTCGTTGACGCCGAACACGAGCTCGAGCGCGGGCTCGGCTCCAAAGTCGAGCCGCACGTTCTCGAACGGCCCGAAGGCGAGGAGGTCGAGCGAATCGAGTCTCACTCGGCCTCGTACATGCGCGAGAGCAGGAGCTCGACCGCGGCTGGCAGGAGGCGCCGCACGGCCTCGGGGCGATCGAGCGCGAGCCCGAGCACGTCGTCGTGGCGCAGCTCGGGGGGGAGCTTCTTGTGCAGGTCCGCGAGCGCACGGGCGAGGGTCTCTACCTGCGCGTCGTCGTAGGAAGAGGCCGCGAGCGAGCCCGCGATGAGCGCGACGGCGTCGTCGCGCTCGGCGAGCGGCACCACCGTGCGCGCGGCCTCGGTCTCGAGCACGAGCTTCTCGAGCCACACGTCGCCAAGATCGCTCGTCGCGGCGGTGAGCTCGGCGCGCCAACGCTCCGGGTGACGGCACAGTCCCTCGTGCGCCGCGCTCCGGCCGTGAAGACGCACACGCAACGCGAGCACGCGCCCCTCGGCATCCGCGACCTCGCCGAGGAGGCGCGCGCGCACGGCGTCGACCGCCTCGTGCGGCGTCGCCATGCCACGGGCGTCGAGGTCGATCGCGCACCAACGCACGACGTCGAGCGCCCGAGCCTCTACCTTGGCGACGCGCCCGCCCTCGATCGAGACGACCGTCGCGCCCTTCGCGCCGCACTCGCGCGCGTGTCGCCCCTGCAGGTTGCCGGGGTAGACGACCCACGGCTCGCGGCAGAGCACCTCGCGCTCATGCACGTGCCCGAGCGCCCAGTAGTCGTAGCCCTTGCCGGCGAGCACATCGAGCGTGGTCGGCGCGTAGACGTCGTGCCCGGGCCTGCCGGTCGCGCTGGTATGCAGGAGCGCGACGTTGACGAGGCCGCTCCGCCTCGCCGGGTAGCTGGCCGCGAGATCCTCGGTCGTCGCGCGCTGCGCAAATCCGCGCCCGTGCACCGCGACCCCGAGCCCCTCGAACGTCACGGTCTCCGGCTCGCGCGTCGAGAGCTCGCGCACGTTCGCCGGCAAGCGAAGATACTTGTTCAGCTCGCTCGCGGCGTCGTGATTGCCGCGCACCCACACGACCTCGACCTCAGCCTCGGCGAGCTTCGCGAGCTGCGCGCGAAAGAACAGCCCCGTGCCGTAGTCCTTCCACTCGCCGTCGAAGATGTCCCCCGCCAAGACGAGCAGCTGGGCACGCTCCTCCAGGCACAAGCCAACGAGGTTCTCGAACGCGCGCCGGGTCGCGCCGCGCATCGCCTCGACGGGAGCGCCCTCGTAGCGATCGAGGCCGCGCATCGGGCTGTCGATGTGCAGGTCGGCCGCATGAACCAGCTTCACGCGGCGAGCATCGCGGCGTCGCCGTCGCGCCGCAAGGCCGCGCGACCTGCCCCACCCGCAGCAAGAGCGCTGTGTTGCCCTGCTGACGAATCCCTGATTCGCCACACCAGCGACGGAGACGCTCAGGGCTGCGCGCCGGCGAACTTGGCGATGAAGGCGTCGCGGTTTTCCGTGGTCGCGATCCCCACGCCGAAGTCGATCTTCTCGACGAAGTCGCCGACGACGACGAGCTCGCCGCTCGCGTCCGCGGCGCAGGCATTGGCTTCATCGACACCGCTGCCGCCGTAGAGGCCCGCCCAGAGCGGCACACCCGCGGCGTCGAGCTTGAAAACCAGCGCGTCGTCGTTGCCGTTCGTGGCGTACGTCTCCCCGAGCGACACGGTGCCGGCCGACGTGCCCACGGCGAAGGTGCTGCCGCCGCTGCCGATGGCGAGATCGAGCACGCGCTGGGTGGCCGCGTCGCCGAAGGTCATGCCGAAGAGCGGCTCGCCCGTCGTGCCGGAGAGCTTCGCGACGAAGCCGTCATCGCCGCCGCTCGAGGTGTAGAGCTGATTGCCAATCGCGAACGAGCCAGAGAAGTGCCCGCCGACGAGCACGTCTCCCGCGCCGTCGACCGCGATCGCCCGCGCCTCTTGCACGCTGGCACCGGCAAGCTCCTTCGTAAAGACGTGCTTGCCGTCCTGGTCGAGCATCGCCACGAAGCCGTCAGCCGTGGTGTTTGACAGCACGCCGCCGCCGAAGTCCACCTTGCCCGTGAACGTTCCGGCGAGCGCGATCTTGCCGCTCGGCGCAGCCGCCACGTCCCACGCCTGTTGATCCCCGGTCGCGCCGAACGACTTGGAAAATACGTGCTTTCCGTCCTTGTCGAGCTTCGCAAGGAAGATGTCGAAACCCTCGGTCGCGGTGAGCGCGGGCAGGGCGTTGCTGCCACCGCTCGCGACCTCGAAGTCCATCACACCCTTGAACTGGCCAGTCACGTAGACATTGTCGAGCGCGTCGACCGCGACGGCCTGCGCCTGCTGGTCTTGCGTGTCGCCGACGGCGTAGCTGACGAGGTGATTGCCGTCCTTGTCGAGCTTGGCAAAGAACATCGTCGGGCTCTTGTTGGGAGCCGTCAACATCGCGCCGCCGAACGCGACGCTGTCGTTGAACATGCCCACGAGGACGATGTTCCCGGCGCTGTCGATCGCGATGCCGCGCAGCTGCTCGACGCCGATCCCGCCGAAGCGCTTGCTGAAGAGGTGAGTGCCGTCCTTGTTGGTCTTGACGATGAAGACGTCCTCGGCGCCGGCGCTCGTGAGCACGCTGCCGAAGTTGATGGCGCCCGTGAAGCTTCCCCCGGCGATGACCGCCCCGGTTCCGTCGAGCGCCACGCGCGTTCCGAGCTCGTCGCCGCTCGGATCCTTCGAGTGCGTGCTCCACGTCGCGACCGCGTTGGGGTTCACTCCGGCGCAACCGCCGGCACCTCCGGCCCCGCCAACGCCGCAGCCGTCCGCACCTCCGGCTCCGCCCGCGCCTCCGGCTCCGCCCAAGCCGCAGCCGCCCGCACCTCCGGCCCCGCCCACGCCGCAGTCGTCCGAACCTCCGGCCCCACCAACACCGCCCGCACCGCCCGCGCC
>SYFR01000471.1 GCA_005800325.1 Myxococcales bacterium
CCGAAGGGTCCGCCGCCGAAGTGCCCGCGGCCGAAGGGTCCGCCGCCGAGGTGCCCGCGGCCGAAGGGTCCGCCGCCGAGGTGCCCGCCGCCGAGGTGCCCGCGGCCAAGGTGCCCGCTGCCGGGGTGATGGCCACCGGCAGGCGGTTCGACACGACGAGGAGACGGCGTTCCATGGCGCGGCCCGCGACTCGGGCTCGCAGCCATGGGAAGCAAGCGAGGCGCCCGGACGGTGCGCGCGTGCCGGCGATCAGCTCGCGAGTGTGACCATCGTCCGAAGCAACGTCGTCGCTCCGCGCGCGCACGCCTCGAGCGTAGAGTACTCGCGCGGGTTGTGGCTGATCCCGTCGTATTCGCCGGGGACGAAGATCATCGCGGTGGGGCACTTTGCCGCGAACTCCTGCGCGTCGTGCCCCGCGCCGGACTGGATGCGGCGATGGTGCACGCCCGCCTCGCGCATGTGACGCGCGATCACCTCCTGTACGTCGCCCGAAAACGCGATCGACGCCGTGCGCGCGGTCTGCCGCGTCTCGATCGCGAGCTGCAGCTCGTCACCGAGCGCCCGCACGAAGGCGGCGAGCTCGCGCTCGGCCGCGGCCATCGCATGATCGTCCGGATTGCGCAGATCGACGGTGCACACGGTGCGGCCGGGCACCACGTTGATGCGGTTCGGCGCGGGCTCGATGCGCCCCATGGTCGCGCGCATGTCGGCACCGTAGCGACCGCTCTCGATCATCTCGTGGAGGTGAAGGTGGATGCGCGCGGCAGCGAAACCCGCGTCGCGGCGCAGGTGCATCGGCGTCGTGCCCGCGTGCGCGGATTTCCCGACGATGGTGAGCTCTTGCCAGCTGATCGCCTGCACGCCAGTGACGACGCCAAGCTCGAAGCCCTCGGCCGCGAGCACCGGACCCTGCTCGATGTGAAGCTCAACGTAGGCATGCGGCGCCGCGACGCGCTCTTCGGCGTCGCCGAGAAATCCGATGCGCGCGAGCTCTTCCTTCACGGTCTTGCCGTCGCGATCGCGGAGCGCCCAGGCGACCTCGAGCGGAATGCGACCGCACGCGACGGCGCTGCCGAGCATGTCGGTGCCGAAGCGGCAGCCCTCTTCGTCGGTGAAGAAACCAAGCTCGATCGGACGGCGCGTCACGACACCGGCGTCGTCGAGCGCGCGCACCCCTTCGAGGGCGCCGAGCACGCCGAGGCAGCCGTCGAAGGCCCCCCCCGTCGGCACGCTGTCGATGTGCGAGCCGGCGACGACGGGTGCCAGCGACTCGTCGAGCCCGCGACGGCGAGCGTAGACGTTGCCGATGCGATCGACGCGCACCGCGAGGCCCGCCTCCTCGAACCAGCGCTTCACGAGCGCGCGGCCGGCGGCGTCCGTGTCGGTGAGCGCGAGGCGATTCACGCCCATGAGGCCGGTGTGCTCGTCGCGGTACGCGCCGATGGCGGCGAGGTCGTGGAGGCGGTTCCAGAGGCGGGCGGGGTCGACTGCGAGCGTCATGATGCAAGCGCCATTATCGCCGAGCGAAGGCAAAACCAGGCTCGCGAACACGCAGCGGGGCTGGGCCTCGTGAGATCCATGTCGACATGTCCATCCGGTTCGGTGGCACAATGTAAGTGCTCGAGTGGATTCGCGGCCGCCGCGGGTCCGGGTCTTGCTTAACGCGCGCGAAATCGAGGGGCCATGATGACGAGGTCATTCGCAGCAATCCTTGCGGTCGGGTTCTTCGGCGTCACGACGCCCGGGTGCATCTACGAAGAAGAGGCGAAGAACCGCGTGGAGCCCGGCGAGACGCCCGGCGGCCACGAGTGGACGCACGACGAGGACGTGAGCTGCGCGGCGAGCGCCGACTGCGCGACCGGCGAGGTGTGCGAGAGCGGCGTGTGCCAGATGCAGCGCTGCGCGCAGTCGTACAAGTCGGCCGCGCCCATGGGGGAGAACCACTACTTCGGCACCGACGGCGAGTTCGCGATCATCAGCGACAACAGCTTCATCGACGCCTTCGAGGCCGAGGGCGGCAGCTACCTCGATTCCTGGGATCTGAAGGGCGCCAAGGTCGTCGACGTGACGGGCGGCGCGCTCACGAGCGAGCGTCCGCACACGATCGCGGTCGCGGTGGCGGGCGACAGCGCCGTACTGCTCAATGGACCGAAGGGCCTCGGGACCATCGCGCTGCCGTTCGTGCCGGTCGCGCTCGCGTCGGGCGACGTGAACGCCGATGGGCTCGACGAGCTCGCCGCGCTCTCGAGCACGGGAGAGATCGCGCTCTGCAACGTCGAGGTCGACAAGTGCGTCAGCGCGAGCCTCGACGGCACCCTCGGCAAAGACATCGCCATCGCGGACGTCGACGCCGACGGCTTCGGTGAGCCAGTCGTCCTCATCGAGGCCGGCGAAGAGAGCCAGGTCATCGTCTGGAACACCGACGCGGAGAAGACCGGGCAAGAGGCGTCGCGCGGCTGGGTCGTCGAGTTCAAGGTGCGTGCGCTCGGCGCCGGCGACCTCGACGGCAAGGGGCGCGCGGATCTCGTGTTGCTCGAGGATCGCGGGTGGTGGGGCTTCTCGGACGATCGGGTCCACGTTTTTTCGCCGACGACCGAGGCGTTCACGACCTCGCAGGACGTGAGCGGCGGCACCATCGACGTCGCCGTCGGGGACCGCAACGCCGACGGCAAGGCGGAAGTCGCCGTGCTGCGCGACGATCACAAGTTCGAGATCCTCGGTGGCTCGGGCGCGGGCTTGTCGAGCCTCGCCACCTACGCCATCAACGTCGGCGAGACCGCCCAGCGCGTCAGCGTCGTCGACTGGAACGGCGACTCGGCCTCGGGGCGGCTCCTCGCGGGCCCCGAGCTCGTGCCGGGCAATGCCGTGCCGATCGCGGTCTTGATGCTCCCGCCGTACCAGCAGGGTTTGGCGAACGGCACGAGCGACGTGCAGCTCGGCAGCACCGAGTCGACGAGCGAGGGAGTCTCGAGCTCGGTGGCGCTCAACGTCGGAATGACGATCAGCTACGGCGCCGAGTTTCCGCTGTTCGAGGCCGAGGTCGGCGCGTTCTTCGGCAAGGACTTCAGCTACACCGAGACGGTCACCAAATCGAAGTCGGTCGGACAGACCTTCTCCATCGTGGCCGATCCGAAGCAGTTTGGCGGCGACTATGCGGCGGTCGTGCTCTCGTGCGGCTGCTACCACAAGTATCGCTACGTCACCGAGGACCCGAAGAAGAAGCTCGGCGGCGACGGGCAGACCGCGGACATCTACGTGCCAGTCGGCGGGCAGACGCAGCTCTGGTCGAGCAAGCGCTACAACGCGATGGCGAGAGCCCTCGGCACGCTGCCCGAGATCCCGGTGACCGTGAGCGTCGGCAACCTCTCGAGCTATCCCAAGGCCCCGCAGAACCTCATGGGACAGCCGGTCGCGTCGAACGATCTCGTGTTCCTCGACACGCCCACGTTCTCCGCGAGCGACGTCGGCAGCATCGGGTTCGCGCTCGGCCAGGGAGTGAGCACGGCAAACGAGTCGGCGACGACGACGACGATCGGCGTGAGCGGCTCGATCAACGTCGGCGGCTTCGGCGTCGAAGGAGAGGCCTCGCTCGGCGTGACCCAGGGCTACTCGATCGAGATTGGCAAAGAGACCGAGTTTTCGGGCAGCATCCCGCCGGTGCCCGACGATCCGAACACGCCCGAGGACGAGTTCGCGCTCGGCCGCTATACCTTCACTCCCATCGTCCACCGACAGCACTACACGAACGCGGCAGGAGAAGACGCCGCGTACTACGTGTTGCACTACGCTGTCGGCAAGTGAGCGAAAGAGGCAGGCTCGGCGGGCTCGGCGAGGCCCAAAGGCGCGGCGCGCTCTTCGCCTTGGTCGCGGCGGGCGCGAGCGCGTGCGTCGAAGTGCCGGCGCCGGGAGACTTCGGCGAGCTGCGCTATGCGGGCAACGTGAAGGGCGAGACGCCGCTCTCGCTCTTGCCGCCGATCAGCGATCGCCACGGCAACGCCTACGTCTTGTATGGCTCGCGCGCGCCCGAGGAGCCGCGGCTCTTCGTGGGTCACCACGGCGGAGGCTGGAGCGGCGGGTGCACGCTCACGGCAGGCACGGCGTTCGGCGTGCACGGCATGGTCGGTCGCGGCAGAGATCGCGCTTGGTACTGGTCGGGCGACGCGCTCGTCGGGGCGTCGGGTGCGACCGGTGGCTGCAACGCCGTCTTGCCGAACGATCCGAGCTCGGGCTCGGCGCTGAGCTTTCGCGCGGTCGTGCCCTGGGTGCGCGAGACGCCGTCGCGCACCACCACCATCGCGTGGCTCCAAGCGCCGACGGATCCGGTGCCGTTCCAGGCCGTGATCGATCTCGACGCCGAGGTGTATACGTCGCTCGAGGCGTTCTCGCCGGCGAACGCGAGCCAGATCACCGTGCTCGGCGTAGGCGCGGACGCGGTAGAAAACGAGGCGGTGGTGCTCGTTCGCTACGAGCTGAACGGCGCGACCGTGGTCGAGGCGCGCTTCATCGACAGCGCGGGCAACGAGCTCGCCGAGACGCGCGTGCCAGGGCTCGAGCTGCTGCCGGCTTACGGCGTCCGCGGGTATTTGCAGCGAGCGCCGAGCGGGCTCTTCGCCGGGCTCGACGTCGAGGGTCAGCTCGTCGTCGTCGACCACGACGCCGGCGCGCGCCGCACGCTCCCCGCGGGGCTCGAGCCGGTGGGTGTTCACCGCTGGAACGATGAGCTCTTCGTGGTCGGTGTGGCCGAGGGCCTTCCGGCATTGGCGCGCATCGACGACAAGGGCGAGGTCGGCAAGCTGCGCGCGTGGGAGGCGAGCCTCGACGCGGTGAAGGACCTCGGCGGCGCAATCGTGGTCATCGACGATCGCTCGCTGCCGAGCCAGGAGACGACGTGGAAGGGGCCGCGCACCGCGATGGAAAGGTTCCCGTTCTTGCACGAGCACCGGCTCGATCACCATGCCGACGACACGACCTCGTGGCTGGTCGCGGGCCCGAGCTTCTCGGCGGGCGGCGAGTCGCGCACGGCGATCGCGTTCGCGCCGGTGGGGCTCGCGTACGAATGATTCGCACGCGGAACTTTCGCATGCGAACGACTGCGGGGCGGTTCGCGGCCATCGTCGTAGCGGCGATGAGCGCCCCCGCGCAGGCGGCGGCTGCGAGCGACGCACCCGGCGACGAGGCGGCGGCGAAGGACCCAGTCGCGAAGGACCCAGTCGCGAAGGACCCGGTCGCGAAGGACCCGGTCGCGAAGGACCCGGTCGCCGGCGAAGCCGCGAGCAGCGCGCCCATCGACGTGCCGTCGGCGACGAGCGTGTGGGGGTACCTGCGCCCGGGCTTCGGTTTTCGCATTCGGCCCGAGGCGCTGCCGAAGGATCGCGGCGAGTACGGCTTCTTCGCGGACGTGGGGCTCGGGGTCACGGCGCAGCCGCACAAGCGGTGGCGGGCCGAGCTCTTGGTCGAGCTCGACACCGAGCTCTTGACCGCGGTGACGGACGTGGGGCTCTTCGATCTCGAGGGCGACGGCGCGCCCGACGACGTGTTCACGGTGAGCGAGCCCGTGCCGGGGATCGACATCCAGGAGGCGACCGTGAGCTTCGAGCCGCACGACACGGTCGCGCTCACGGCGGGGATCGCGCGCATCCCGTTCACGATCGCGCAGCAGAGCTCCTCGAGCTCGCTGTTGTTTCCGAATCGGCCGGAGCCGAACGCGGTGTTCGTCAGCGGCGCCGATCTCGGTGCGTTCGCGCGAGCGGAGCTCTTCGACGGGCGAGTCGTCCCGATCGTGGGCGCCTTCAACGGCGACAGCCTCGGCCTCGGCGTCGCGGGCGCGACGGCGCGCGGCGTGGTCGCGACGGGCCGCCTCGACGTGAACCCGTTCGGGTCATTTCCGATCGGCGACGGGGACTACGAACAAGGCCCGTTTCGGCTCGGGGTCGGCTTCGGCGCGATGGTTCGCCCGGCGGCGCTCTTTGATGAGCGCACCGGCACCGAGCCGAAGAACGTGCTCGATGTGCGGCTCGCCGCGTCGCTGCGAATGGCGATCTCCGGCGTGTACTTCTCGGCCGAGTACCTGCGGCGCCAACAGACCGACGACTTCTCGAGTCGGCCCGAGGTCGCCGACGGTGCCTACGCGCAGCTCGCCTGGTTCTTTCGCGCGCTGCCGTGGCTCGGCTTCGAGCCGCTCGCTCGGGTCGGGTTCGTCGCGACCGATCAGAGCTTCGATCCGCGGCTCGTCGGCTTCACCGATGCGGGCGTGGGGATCTTGCCGGCGGCGGACGCGGACGAGCCCGACCTTGTGCGCGTGACGCTGCAGTACCTCGGAGAGCGACGCTTCACCGAGCGCGAAGAAGCGCACGGCGCCGCGGCGAGCGTGCTGCTCCGCTACTAGCTGGGCGACCCACGAGCCACGGAGGCGCCGCCGAGGAGGCGCGGATCGGAGTCTGCCCTGAGGTCGCGGCGGGCGACGTTGCCGAACGGCGAAGTCGCCGAGTGACGCACCGCATGAACATGCGTATCCTCGGCTCGAGCCACCGGCGATCAGGTAGCGGCAATCGCACTACGTAGCGCGGCACGGGGGGAGCAGGGAGAGGCCAGCATGGCTGTCTCGGCGAGCTTCCGGGGGGCGGCACGGATCGGGGGGATTTGGGGCGGAGTTTGCGGGGTGATCTGCGGGGCGCTCGGGTGCGCGCTCGCGGCGTGCAGCGAAGAGCCCGTGGAGGTCGGCGCTGGCGGCGCGTCGGCGGGCGGCGGCGGCTCGGGCGGCGGCGGCTCGGGCGGTTCGCCCGCGTGCACCGTGACCTCGGTCGAAAAAGACTGCGGCGCGAGCACGGCCTGTCGCTCGTTCGCGTGCGCCTCGGGCGCGTGCAGCTCCTCCGACGCGGCGAAGGGCGCCACGTGCTCCGAGGGCGGCGGGGAGGTGTGCAACGGCAAAGGAGCGTGCGTCGCAGGCTCGTGCACCGACGGCGTGGCCACGGCAGGCGAGACGGACGTCGACTGCGGCGGAGCGAAGTGCGCGCCCTGTGCGAACGGCAAGGCGTGCGGCGACAACGGCGACTGCGAGAGCGGAGCTTGCACGACCGGAGGCAGCGGCGGCAGCGCGGGCGACGGCTCGGTGTGCGCGCCGTGCACGCTGAGCGCGCAGTGCGACGCAGCCAAGTACTGCAAGCAGGGCAGCTGCGCCGCTGACAAGAAGGTGGGCAAGGCGTGCGGCGAGGCGGCCGAGTGCGAGGGCGACCGCTGCGTCGACGGCGTTTGCTGCGAGGACGCGTGCGATGGCGTGTGCGTCGCGTGCAGCGAGCCGGGGTCTTTGGGGACGTGCACGAGCGTCCCGGCCGACACCGATCCGGCCGACGAGTGCGCGAGCGGAGCGTGCGACGGCGCGGGCGCGTGCAAATTCGATCTGGGCCACGCGTGCAAGCTCGGCGCGGAGTGCTCGAGCGGAACCTGCGTCGACGGCGTCTGCTGCGACACGGCGTGCGGCGACGCTTGCCATGCCTGCAACGTCCCGGGCTCCGTCGGCACCTGCGCCGCCGAGGGCCTCGGCTGCGCGGGCTTCACGGTGATGGACTACGACGTGACGAGCGACGGCAGCGTCGTCGCGGTCGGCGAAGGCATGGTGGGAGGTGTCTACCAATCGGTAGGCAAATGCTGGGGCCCGGACGGCAAGAACACCAAGGACCTGTTCGTCGTGACGAGCACGCGCCCGTGGAACAACTACGCGTGGGTGTCGGTGGGCCGCACCTCGAAGACCTTCGCGGTCTCGGTGCAGTCGCTGACGCATACGCAAGAGATCCGCTTCTACGACGCGGCCTGCAATCCCGTGACGAACGTGCTCAGCGCGGACGGGGCGAGCACGCAAGAGGGCTTCGACATGGCCGCGGCCGACGCGGGCGACGTCACGGTGTACACGTACGCGGGCGCGAACGCGCGCGGCTTGAAGCGCTACGCGGCGAGCGGCGCGGTGACGGCGACGACGAGCCTCGCCCCGAGCGGAGGCGCGCTGACCGAGTACGCACACGTGGCGCTCAACCCGTCGACCGGCGCCGGTGTCGTGACCACGCAAGGCCACTACTACGACCCGATCGTGTTTCAGCGCTTCGACGCGAACCTCGCGCTCGTCGATCCGAACCCGGTCGTCGTGCCCGGCACCACCGGGAACCACTCGGCGTACTACGACTCCCACTGGGTCGCGATGAACGACGCTGGGCAGTTCGTCGTCGCTTTTGTCGACGGAACCGACAGCGCGTTCAAGGCCGCCATCTTCGACGCGAATGGCGCGCACGTGAAGTCGATCGTGCTCGAGACGGCCAAGGTCGGCACCTTCGACACGAACCGCGGCACGCACACCGTCATGCCGACGCCGAATGGGGATTTCGCGATCCCGGCGGGCTACGGGGCCGCCAGCTACGGACTGAGCATCACGATCGTCAAGCCCGACGGGACCGTGGGCAAGAAGACCGTGAGCGATACGCTGCGACTACAGAAGATCCAGCTCGACGGTCAGCTCAATCTCTTCCACGAGACGAAGGGCCTCACCGGAATTCAGAAGAACGGGTTCTCGCTCTACTGACCCGCAAGCTTCGCGACAGCCCACCTCGCGCCCTCGCAGGCGCGCGCACACGCCAAGATCGCGGCCGCGCGGGGCAGGCCGACGGCGGCGCGGACGGCAACCCCTCTCGGCTCCCCCCCAAAAACGTATACCGTGCGCCCGTTGCCGCGATATGTTGCCCCGTTGAATGGCGTTGAATGGCGCGGCTCATTGCGTTCGCGGCGCAATCGCGGCGCACTTCGAAGAGGGGAAAAGATGGCGAGCGTCCGGCTTGCGACACGCTTCATTGGGGTAACGGCGGCGCTTTACGCGCTCTTTGCGACGGGCAGCGGCTGCGGCTCTGGCGGCGCCGCGAATCCCGGCGCGGGCGGTGCGGGCGGCGTGGGAGGCCACGGCGGAAGCGCGTCCCAGGGCGGCGGTGGAGCCGGCGGCGGCGGTCCGGAGTGCACGGCGGCGACGGTGGCGCAAGACTGCGGGGCGAGCAGCGACTGCCACACGTTTTCGTGCGAGAGCGGTAGCTGCAACGCAACGCCTTGGGCGAAGAACGCGCCCTGCAAGGACGCGCCGGGCGACGAGGTGTGCGACGGCAAAGGGGAGTGCGTGCCGCCGAGCTGCACCGACGGCGGACTCAATGGCAAAGAGACGGACGTCGACTGTGGCGGCGCCGACTGCGGCGCTTGTGACAATGGCAAGCTGTGCGCGGGCGGCGTCGACTGCCTACATTCGCGGAGCGCTGCTCCGAAGCGCCGGTCTTTTCCTGCGGATCGTCACCTTCGTGCAGCAGTGGGCGGGCGCCGTCGGCGGTTGGGTGAGCTCGGTGAGGCAGAACGTGAGCTGGCGTGAGGCGCCGCTGTCGCGGGCTTTGGCGACGGCGATCGCGGCCATTGGCCTCGCCACTGGCAAGGTGCCGCGCGCCGTGAGGCGGCAGCTGCGGTACCACTCGTTTCGGCAATTCTGCGTGTTCAACATCGAGGCCATCGCGGAGAAATGCGCCCGTTTTCGCAGCTGCCTCGATCGCGCTGGCCTCGCGGAGCTGGTGCGCGAGCGCGCGCGCGTGTCGGGCAAAGACGTCTCGGAGCTGTCAGTCGCGGTGAAGGCTTCTTTCATGCTCGGCTACAACGAGCGCGACCGCTCACCGATCGTCGATCCCGAGCTCCTGGACTCGCTCGCACAGTATCTGGCCGAGTGCGGCGTGGGCGACGTCGCGGTCGTCGAGGCGCCGAACCTCTACGACCGCTTTTACCGCCATCGCAGCGTGTTGGAGGTAGCGCGCTATCTCGGCATCGGCAGCGAGCAATATCGCCTGATCGATGCCGGCGACGAGCAGCTGCCACACTCCTTCGTACGCGGCATGGGGCAGGCGACGATCGCGATGACCTGGCAAGAGGCCGATCTTCGCATCTCCTTCGCCAAGATGCGTAGTCACGCCATCGAGATGGCCTATTTGACCGTCGCCAACCTCGAGAGCCTGGGCGGGCGGAGCGATGAATACATTTTCGCCGATCGTCAGGCCGATCGCGACAGCGCGCTCATGACGGTGATGAGCGATTTTCCGCCGCATTTCGCGCTGATTGACGCCTACGCGCTCGCCGCGGACGGCCTCATGGGCATCATGGGCTGCCCGCGCCCGAAGTCGCCCATGCGCTTCTACGCGGGGCGCGACGCGATCGCCGTGGACATCGTCGCTTCACGCCACATGGCAGTACACGACCCGTGCGCTTTCCGCTCCTCCGCGCGGCTTGCTACTGGTTCGGCGATCCGACCCCCAACATCGTCGTCTCGGGCGACGACACTCCTATCCAGAATTGGCGCGGCCCCTACGCCAGCGAGGTGTCGACGCTGCTCAGTTTCCTTGCCTCGCCAGTCTACGAGTTCGGCAGTGGCCGCGGCGCTTTGTTCGTGCCCGACGTCGACGAAGAGGCCTTTCCGCCGATTCAGCGCGAGGGCCTCTTTCTGCGGCTCGCGCGGCGAGCAAGCCAGACTGTCCTGCGGCTGAGGCTTCCGCGATGACGCTCAGAGCGTCTCGAGGTAGAAGGCGAGATCCGCGAGCTCGGACGGGGCGAGGTGCGAGGTCTTGCCGTGCGCGTCGCCGCCGCCGCAGGCCGGGTTCGTGAATCGCTCGAGCAGCGAGGTGGCGCAGCCGTCGTGCATGAGGGGAGCGCGGTGCGCGACGCCGACGAGGCTCGGGACCTGAAAGGCCTTGCCGGTGCCGACATTGACCGTGGCGTTGTTCGTCAGCTGGTCGCCGGAGTGGCAGCTCGCGCAGCCGACGGCGCTGCTGTGAAAGAGCGCCTCGCCGCGGGCGGCGGCGGGATCGTCCGCTGAGCGCGAGGCCGGTACGGGCGAGATCGTGTCGAGCCACGCCGCGAGCGAGTCGATGCGCGTCTCCTCCGGCAAGACGCCGCCCATGCGGTTGACGAACACCTCGCCCATGAGGTCGTGCATGTCCGAGAGATCGCCGTCCCAGTGGTGCGGCGCGGTCTCGGTGACGCCGCCCGCGAGGGACTGCGTGCGGCGCGCGCCGACTTTCTCGAACTGCCACACGCGCCCGTCCTCGCTGCCCTCGGGGTGGCACGAAGCGCAGGCGATCGGCGAGAACGGTCCCGCGGCGCGGTGAAAGAGCGCATGGCCGACGGAGCGACGCGACTCCTCCGCCAGGAAGATGGTCGACTCTTCGCCGCTCGCGCTGCGAAGCCAGAGGCGCGCGGGCTGCCGCGTCTGCGCGACCAGCGTGTCGCCCGCGAACGCGACGCTGTGCGGCTCGCCGGGGACCATGTGGACCGTGCCGGTAGCCGCACAGCCGGCGGGCGAGACACCGACGGGGTTCTTGGACGCATCCAGCGAGCCGTCGATCACGTAGCCGCCGCCCGCGACCGCATACGCGACGCGATTGTCGGGCCCGAACGCGAAGTCGGTCATCAGCGGATGTGCGCCGAGCGCAGCAGGTTCGGGGGTGAACGAGGTGTCGCCGCTCGCGAACACGCTCCCCGCCGACTGCACGATGGTCGAGCCGCAGTCGGCCGCGTAGTAGCTCTGGCCCACGGGGCTTGGTCCGGTCGGGAGCGGCGCGGCGAGGCCGAGCTGGTGCACGACGACGGTGCCAAGCGTTGGATGCTGTCGCATGCGCCACGCGACGGCCGGCGCGAAGGGCACCGGATCTGGCGACTGCGCAAGAAAACCGGGCGGCAGCATGCGGGTCGCGGGCTTCGTGCGCGAAGTGAGCTGGCCGGCGGCGTCGAGGCGAAGCAGCTCGGCCGAGCGAAATCGCGTGACGACGAGGCCCGTGCCATCGAGGACGACGTCGCGAAGATCGGGATCGAGCTTCACGACGCGACGGGGCTCGGCCACGCCATCGGCCAAGGTGACGAGCTCGCCGCCAGCGCATGCGACGTGGAGCTCGGCGTGCGCGGCGTCGTAGGCGAGGCCTCGCGGCGCGGGGCACGCGGCACGTCGCTCGAGATGTCCGTCGGCGAGCGAGATCGTGGCGACGGCGCCGCCGCGGCGGAGCGCGACGAATACGGTACCTTCGGGGCCTTCCACGATGCGGCCCGGCTCGTCGCCGGGCTCGAGCTCGACCGTGTGCTCGATGGCGGCACCCTCGAGATCGACGACGAGGACGCGATCCGCATCCGTGTCGGATGCAACGGCCGTGCGACCGCTCGCTGTGACGAGCAGCGTGCCGCCCGTGATGGGAGGTGGCGCCGCCTGCGCGACGCTGTCCACGGGCGTGGCCTCGACGGGCGAGGTCGTCTCGCGATCGCAGCCGATCGACTGCGCGCCTACGAGTCCAAGTACGAGCGCGAGCGAGAACTGGTTCCGCATGGTGTCACCCTCCGAAGGCTGGTCAAGACTGCAGGGCGCGTGCCACGGCCGTCAAAGCACGCTCGCAGCAGAATATCCGTGATTCGTCGCCGAGCCGAGGCGCGAGGTGTGACGCGGGAGTCACACGGGTGTGCGCCTTCACCGACGGTCGCACCGGCGGTCGGCCCGCTTGCGGCGCGCGTCGCGCTTCACCGATCCGCCCTCCAAATAACACCGCGAACCCGAGGGCATGCTCGCCTATGCTGGTCGACCGAGCGACGGGTGCCCTGCTACCGCCCGGCTTCATGAGAACCTCCCGCCCCGTTCGGTGGTCGCGCCATGCTGGTGATCTCCTCGGAGAAGATGCTTGCCCACGATCCGGGGCCCGGACGCCCGGAGTGCCCCGAGCGCCTGCGCGTCGCCGTGCGCGCGCTCGAGCGGCTCGAAGGCGTCGCGTGGGAAGAGGCGCGACCCGCGACGGTGGAGGAGCTCTCGCGGGTGCACGACGCGGATTACATCGCGAAGATCCTCGCGCTCCGAGGCGAGTGCGTCGAGCTCGACGAGGACACCCACACGTCGCCCGGAAGCGTCGATGCCGCGCTGCTCTCGGCCGGCGCCGCGATCGAGGCCGCCACCGCCGCGGTGAGAACGAGCGGGGTCGCGGTCTCGCTCGGCCGACCGCCCGGGCACCACGCCGAGCGCGCCGCGGCGATGGGCTTCTGCCTCTTCAACAACGTGGCCGTGGCGGCCGCACACGCTCGCGCGATGCTCGGCTGCGAGCGGGTGCTCGTCGTCGATTGGGACGTGCACCACGGCAACGGCACCGAGCACATCTTCGAAGCGCGCCGAGACGTCTTGTTCGTGAGCCTGCACGAATTTCCCCTCTATCCCGGCACGGGCGCGCACACCGACGTGGGCACGGGCGACGGCGCGGGATTCAACGTGAACGTGCCCTTCGCGGCGGGCCACGGCGACGCCGACTACGCCCACGCCTTCCGCGAGGTCATCGCCAAGATCGCCGACCAGTTTCGTCCCGACCTCGTGCTCATTTCCGCGGGCTTCGATGGGCACGCGGCCGATCCGCTCGCGGGCATGCAGCTCACTGAAGAAGGCTACGCGTTCATGACCGACGCGCTGCTCGGCGTCGCGCGCCGCCACGCGCACGGACGCATCGGTGTCGTGCTCGAGGGCGGCTACGATCTCGACGCCATGGGCAAGAGCCTGCGCGCGACGCTCGACGTGCTCGCCGGCAAGCGCTCGGCGCGGGAGCTCCCCGTGCCCACCGAGACGGGGCGCGCGACCGTGCGAGACGTTTGCGCCGTACTGTCGCGCTACTGGAGCTTGTGATCATGACGTCGTTCGCGACAGGAATTCGGACCCTCCACCTCGTTGCGCTTGCGGCGCTCACGCTCGCTTGCGGCCCGAAGCCGCTGCCGCCCTCGGCAGAGAGCGCCATCCTCGGACGCGAAGTCCCGCGCTTTTCGCGGCCGAGCGTCGGCGGCGAGCCCGCAGGCACGAAGGACGTCGAGGGGAAGGTGGTCGTCGTGAAATTCTTCGCGAAGTTCTGCGAGCCCTGCAAAAAGACGCTGCCCGAGGCGCAGGCGCTGCACGAGAGCCGCAGCGACGTCGTCGTGATCGGTGTCGCCGAGGACGAGTCGGAGCGCGACGTGGCCGAGCTCGTGTCGCGGTACCGGCTCACGTTTCCGGTCATTCACGATCGGGGCAACGTGCTCTCGGGGCGCTACCGCGTCGCCGATCTGCCGAGCACCTTCGTCGCGGACGCTGCCGGCAACATCGTCTGGGTCGGCGGCCCTGGGCAAGCGCCCGGAGATCTCGCGAGCGCCGTCAGGTTCGCTGCCGCCAAGCGGTGACGCCAGCCGATGTCGCCAGCCGATCTCGCCAGCCGTTGACGCCAGCTCGAGCGTGGCACGAGCTCGACCTCGTCCTGCGGCGAGCGCCGTCGCCCGAGTCGCGCTGCCGGTCAAAAGAGGGCGAGAGTGGCCCACGCAGCACCCGCCGCGGCGAGCGGGACGGCGAAGTTGTCGTCGACCTTCTTGCAGAAGAGCTCGGTCAACGCGGCGACGGCCGCGGCCACCGACGCCGCGACGAGGGCACGCAGCGCGCCGTACTCGGCGCCATGCCACGCGTAGAGCGCGACGAAGCCCGCGAGCGCCGCGACGAGCGCGAAGGAGAGCGTCCCCTCGAGCGTGCGGCCGTTGTAGAGCTTGAGCCGTCCCCACCGGCGACCGACGAAGGAGGCCGCCGGATCGCCGAACGCGAGCACCACGAGCGCGAGGCTCGAGCAGGCCTTCGGGAAGAAGAGCCCGAGCAGCGCGAGCGACGTCGCGTACCAGGTGGACGAGTTGACGTGGTGGGCTTCGCGCGGGTGCGCGATCTTGTGAAAGACCCACATCAAGAAGCGATTCGCGCGTTCGGAGCGGCGACGAAGCACCTCGAGAAACCAGAACGTGAGCGCGAACGCGAAAGGCACGGCCGCGCGCGCGACGTCGCTCAAGAAATGCTCGATCAACACGAGGCCCGCGACGCCGCTCGCGACGTGCACGGCGCTGCGCGTGTAGTTCGTCGGCCGCAGGCCCGGCAGCCTCACCGAGTGCGCCCGCAGCGCGTGGCTGAGCGCCTCGTAGGCTTCGCCGAGCTGCTTGTGATAGCCGACCCACCGCGACTCGTCGGCGGCGTGCTCGCCCTCGAGCGCGGACACCGGGTGCTGGACGAGCGCGGCAAGTCGCCCGAGGCTCGCCGCGACCGGCACGGCGACGTTTCCGCCGCCGCTTCCGCCACCATCTTCCGGCGAGATGGGCGAGCCGACTCCGCGGTCCGCGCCGTCGAGCGAGCGCGCACGAAGCTCCTCGAGGCGACCGCGAGACTCTTCGAGGCGACTGCGCAAGGCCGCGATCCGCCGGCGTGCGCTGACCGCGAGCTCCGCGCGAAAGCGCGCCGGATCGAACTCCCGCAGGAGGCGATGCAGCTCGAGCGCGATGATCGAGCTCTCTTCGGCGAGGCCTTGGGTCATGGTCGAACCACGCATTAGCAGGCGGCGGAGCGCGAGACGAAGTTCGTCGCGTCGTCGCGCCCGTGTCGCGAATCAGGTTTCGGCGTCAGGGACTAGCAAGAGCGCGGAGTGGCCAATGTCACGATCCGGTCACGGCGAGTCACGGCGAGTCACGGCGCCCGTGTTAGCGTGCGCTCGATGCGGCGCACGGCGAGCGTCCTGGCTGCCGGCTTCTGGGCCGCGTGCACGCCGGCTCGCGACGAGCACAGGGCGACCTTCGCGCTCGCGCCGTGCGAGCTGCCGGGCGCGGGTCGACCGGGCGAGTGCGGCACGCTCGAGGTACCGCTCGATCCGGCGCACGCCGACGGCGAGCGGCTCGGCCTACGCGTCGCGGTGCTCCGCGCCCCTCGGCGTGAGCCCGATGCCACGCCGCTCTTTCTCCTCGCGGGCGGTCCAGGTCAGGCGGCGACCGAGGCCTTCGCCGCGATGCTGCCAGCCTTCGCGGGGATCGCGAACGATCGCGATCTCGTGCTCGTCGACCAGCGCGGCACCGGGCGCTCGGCCCCGCTCGACTGCCAGGCGAGCGACGACTTGGCCGAAGGTTTCCGCGAGGGCGAGCTGCGCGCGGCGGCGGTGCGGTGCAAGGCGAGCATCGACGGACGCGATCTCTCGCAGTTCTCGACGGAGCGCGCGGCCGACGATCTCGAGCGCGTGCGCGCCGCGCTCGGCTACGAGGGGATCGCGCTCTACGGCGTCTCGTACGGGACGCGACTCGCGCTGCGCTACGCCGAGCGGCACCCCGGTCACGCGCGGCGGCTGGTGCTCGACGGCGTGGCCCCGCCCGAGCTCGTGCTCGGAGCGAGCTTCGCCAAGGACAGCCAAGCGTCGCTCGACGGGTTGCTCGCGGCATGCGCCGCGGATGAGAGCTGCCGCGCGGCGTTTCCGGACGCGAGACGCACGCTCGATGCACACCTCGAACGGCTAGAGGAGGCGCCTGCCAACGTCGAGGCGCTGCACCCCCGAACCGGCGAGCCGGTGCACATCACCATGCACCGCGACCCGTTCGCCGTCGCGCTGCGAGGCTTGCTCTACGCGCCCGAGCTCGCGGCGCTCGTGCCGCTCACGATCTTTGAGGTCAGCAAGGGTCGCTACGGCGCGTTCATCGCGCAAGCGGCCGCGCTCGGCGAGCCCGCGCAAGAAGAGATGAGCTTCGGGCTGTTTCTCTCGGTCGTGTGCGCCGAGGACGTGCCGCGCATCGAGGATGCCGCCGTGGCCGAGTCGAAGGCCACCCTCTTCGGCGACGCGCTGATCCGCGAGCTGCGCGGGGCCTGCGAGGCGTGGCCCGTGGCTCGCCTTGCGTCCGCGCCCGCGGTCACGCCGGAGCTCCTTGTACCGACGCTCATCCTCTCGGGCGGCCTCGATCCGGTGACGCCGCCGCGCTGGGGCGAGCTCGTCGCCGCTCGCATCGCCGGCTCGCGCCACCTCGTCGCGACGGACGCCGGTCACGGGATCGGCTCGCGCTCGTGCGTGCCGAAGCTCATGCGCGCGTTCCTCGGAGGCGAGCCCGCGAGCGGACTCGACGCCGCCTGCCTGAGGGGCGACATCCGCCCGCCGTTCTTCATCGATCGCGCGGGGCCGCGGCAGTAGCGATGATCGAGGCGCGCGGACTCAGGAAGCGGTTCGGCGAGGTCGTCGCCGTCGATGACGTCTCGTTCACGGCGAAGGACGGCTCGATCACCGCGCTCCTCGGGCCGAACGGCGCGGGC
>SYFR01000472.1 GCA_005800325.1 Myxococcales bacterium
AAGTGGATCGGCACCGGCGGCACGAGCCCCTTCGGCGCCGGGGGCCACCATCCGACCGGACTGCGCGTCGGACCGAAGGGCGGCGGCAGGAGCGCGCTCGGCGTCGCGGATGCGCGTCAATACCGCGCGTACCGCAGCGATCTCGTCCTCGACGTGCGGCAGATCGAGGTGGCGCTGCGCAAGCTGCGGAGCTTCATCCGCGAGGGCCTCGAGGAAGAGCTCGACATCGAGGCGACCATCGACGCCACGGCCAAGAACGCCGGCGAGCTCGAGGTGGTGACGCGACCGCCGCGCCGCCCGAACGTTCGGGTGATCCTGCTCATGGACGTCGGCGGCTCGATGGATCCGCACGTCCGGCTCATGTCGGAGCTCTTCAGCGGCGCCAAGCGCGCGACCAACTTTCGCGAGCTACGCTCGTACTACTTTCACAACGCGATCTACGGTCAGGTCTTCAAGACCGAGGAGTTTCGCGAGCCGACGAGCGTCGCGCAGCTCATCCGTGACTGCGACGGCAAGAAGTACCAGCTCGTCGTGGTCGGCGACGCGGCGATGCACCCGGGCGAGCTCCTCGGAGATGGCCCGTGGTACCGCGCGCACGGCGCGACCGAAGAGCGCGTCTCGGCCCTCGAGTGGTTTCGGCGCCTGCGCGAACATTTCGAGCGCACGGTGTGGCTCAACCCCGACAAACCGCAGTACTGGAACGGCACGGTCGAGGTGCTCTCGTCGCTGTACCCGATGTTTCCGCTCACGCTCGAGGGCCTCGGCGACGCGGTAGGCGCCCTGTCTCGCGGCAAGCGGCGGTGACTTGGCGCTGCTAGGCCGCGACGCGCTCAGCGCGAGCGACCCGCTCCGCAGCTACGATTTCCCGGCGTGCCGACGAAGAGCCGGTGGTCGCCAACGGGCACGTCGCGCGGCACGACGACCTCGCCGTCGAAGATCCCGCGCTCGTCGGTGGCGAGCGAGCCGATGCGGCGCTCGACCCCATCGGCTTCGAGCAGTACGTCGACACGCGCGCTCGCGCACGCCGCGCCGTCGGCCTCGACGCGGCCACGCAGGCGCAGCGGTTTGCCCTTGAAGAGCTCGCGGTCGATCGCCTCCACCGCGACGTTCGAGATCGGGCGAGGCGGCGTGCCTGGATCTGCGGGCGGGGGATCGCCCGATGCGCCATCGCCGCTCGGGCCGAACGGTGCTGCGGTGGACGGCCCGGGCGAGCTCACGTCGGGCTCTCCCGGCGCGTTCGTCGAGCGCTCTTTTTCGCGCGTCGCCGCCTGTTCCTGGCGCTCGCGGTGCGCGAGGTCGGAGCCGGAGTCGCGCCCGGTCGGCCACCCGAAGCGATCGGGCGGCGGGCGATGCGGAGGTCGCTCGTTGCGCGGATCGTCGGCGAGGTCGACCGCCGCGCCGCCGAGATCGATGCGGTGCCAACGCGAGCCGTCGAACACCTCGACCCAGGCGTGCGCCTCGTTGTGCACGAGCCGCGTCGCGATCCCGGCGTGCAGCGCGGTCACCAGAAACGCGAACGAGCGGTGGCGGCAGACGCCCTTCTTCGAGAGGGCGAGATCGAGGTAGACGTCGTCGTGCTCGTTCGGTGGCTCGCTCGACGGAGCGAACGAGCGGAAGTACTCGACGAGCTTGGTCACGACCTCTTTGGGCCGGTTGGCGGCGGTGAGCCCGATCGCGCGGGCTACTTCGCGATACGGCGCGTCGTGCTCGGTCGGCTGCAGCGCGACCGGGGCGAGCTCGCGCCACGAGACGTCGGGAAAGTCGCTCGCGAAGGCGCTCCGATCGATCGCGACCTCGGCGACGAGCCGCACGCGACCGCTCGCGTTCGCGCGCAAGAACCAGTTGTCGGCGCCGTCCGCGAGCACCGTGACGTCGGTGGCCGGGCTCGTGACGAGCCCCACGATGCGCGCCCCGGGCCCGACCGTGGGGATCCGCACGTCCTCGCCTTGGCGCAGGAGGATCGACATGTCGCCGAAGAAGCGATCGTCCGTGTCGCGCGCGCCCGCGGACGTCGCGACGGCGCGCAACGACGTCGCTCGTACATAAAGCGAATAGTCGGCGCGCACCGCGTCGAACGCGAACATGCGCTTGTACGGCGTGAGGGTCGGTGTGAACGGATCGTCGTAGCGCTCGATCTCGGGGCGCTTCGTGTCGCGGTCGGGGCGAAACCCCGACGTGTCCGACGCTGGCCCCGGTTCGTAGACGCGCGCGGGCGGCGGCGTCGTGTGCACGTCGGGCGGAGTCACCGCGCCGCTCGGCGTTTCGATCGCCGCGGGGAGCGCCCCCGATGGGGTGGTGGCGCCGAGCGCCGCGGCCTCGCTGGCGTCGGGCTCGAGGTACTCGTGCAACGCCTGCGACGAGTCTGCGCGCAGCGCGCCCCCGAGCGCGAGCGTGGCGATGAGCCCAGCCAGCGGCACGGCCAGCGGCGCTGCGAGCGGCACCGCCCGGCGCCTACTCATCCGTGTCCGGCTCGCGGTCGCGCGGACCGGCGTGGTACTCGCGACGCAGCTGTTCCAATACCTTGATCGAGCGCCCCTCCGAGATGCGGTCGGCTTCGGCGACGTCGAGCAGCATCGGGTAGGACTCCGAGCGCGACAGGCGCCCCGGCCTGCCGCTCAGCAGGCGCGGAAGACCCGCGACGATGCGGCGCATGCCGTCGGCGGAGCGGCGCGTGATCGCCAGCCTGTCGACGAGCCCCTCGAGGAACTCCCCGACCGCGGACGCTCGGTCGCGCTGTCCCTCGCAAGCCTCCTTCATCGTCTCGAGCAGGAGCAGCGTCCAGAGCACGGTGTCATCGAGCTGGTCGCCGTCTTGATGCCGGCGATCGATGTAGTCGAGCTGGCGCCACAGCCGCGCGCCCGGCGAGCCGTCGTGGTCCGCTTCGTAGAGCAGGCCCGACAGCTCGGGCAAGAGCACGTCGAGCACGCCCGTCTCCCACGCGATGTAGATGCTGCGGCGCGCCTGACCCCCGCGCATGAGGCGCAGGATCTCCTCGGCGACGCGGGGCCGCGCCGCCTGCCGCAGCGTCTCACGGCACGAGACGATCGCCTCGTACACGTCCGGGTCGAGCCCGAGATCGAGGCGGCCGGCGAACTTGATGGCGCGCAGGAGCCGCACCGGATCCTCGTGGAAGCGAACGACGGGATCGTCGATGGTGCGGACGATGCGGCGCTGCACGTCCTGCATGCCGCCGACCCAGTCGAGGATCTGATTCGCCTCGATGTCGTAGAAGAGCGCGTTGATCGTGAAGTCGCGCCGGTGAGCGTCCTGGTAGGCGCTGCCGAACTCGTTGTCCGAGCGAATGGGCGCGCCCTCCTCGAGGTCGTCCGTCTGCGGCGTTCGGCGAAAGGTCGCGACCTCGACCTGCTTTTTTCCGTGGAAGAGCACGTGCACGAGGCGGAAGCGTCGCCCGATGATGCGCGAGTTGCGGAACAAGGACCGCACGTGCTCGGGCTCGGCGCTGGTCGCGAGGTCGAAGTCCTTCGGCTGGCGGCCGAGGAGCAGGTCGCGCACGCACCCGCCGACGAGGTAGGCCTCGTGCCCATACCGAACGAGCCTTTTGACGATCTTGCGAACGTCGGGATCGACGAAGCGGTGCTCGAGCACGATCTCGAAGCGCTGCGGCGCCGGGTGCGAGGGCGAGCTCGCGCGCGGTCGCGGCGCGACGTCGTCGCAGGGCCGCTCGTCGCGGTCTCGCGTACGTGTCCTTCGTGCGATCGGGAGATCGCCTGTGCCGCTGGGGGGCCGCCGACCCATGAGACGAAAAACCTACCTGATTTCGGTTGCTTCGGCTGTATCGCCACGTTCCGTGGGCGTACCCCACGGAGCGGGCCCTCGCTTACCACGATTTCGCGCCGTCTTGCGCGACTGCGCGCTGGCAGCGTCGCGAGCGCACCGTCCGTCCGCTCGCGAGGGGGCGCTCGAGGAGGCGTTGGCGCGTCGACGGTGAGTCAATCGTTTGACTCGGTCGGGCGCGGGGCGGGCGACGGAAGGACAGGCGCGAACTCGCGCATTTGCCGTGATTTCCTGCGTTCGCGAGGTTGGCACGGAGCCTGCCATCGTCGCCATGTGTCGGCCGGCAGTCGCCTGGTCGCCGCGGACCAGCGGGGGCCGCGAACAACGGAGAAGTTCCCATGCCATCGGTCATCAACACCAACGTTCCGGCGCTCGAAGCGCAACGCAACCTCGGCAAATCACAGGGCCAGCTGCAGCGCTCCTTTCAGCGCCTCTCCAGCGGGTTCCGTATCAACACGGCTGCGGACGACGCCGCCGGCCTCGCGGTGAGCGAGACCATCACCTCGCACATTCGCAGCTACGTCGTCGCCGAGCGCAACACGAACAACGGCATCAGCATGGCGCAGACCGCCGAGGCGGGCCTCGGCCAGATCAGCGGCATCCTCATCCGTATGCGCGAGCTCTCGGTGCAGGCTGCGAACGGTGACTTGACGTCGACCGATCGCAACTACCTAGACCTCGAGTTTCAGAAGCTCAAGGAGGAGATCAACCGCCTCGCGGAGACGACCGAGTTCAACGGCAAGGAGATGCTCGCCGGCGCCACGCTGGCCATCGACTTTCAGGTCGGCATCAACACGACCGCTGACGACGTCATCACCTTGAGTTTCGGCGGCGTGTCGCTGACCGCGTTCAGTCTTACGGGCGCGGCCCTCACCGGCTCGGACGCCGTCAACTCGAAGGCCGCCATCGACGCGATCGATGCGGCGTTCACGACCGTCAACACGCGCCGCGCCGAGTTCGGCTCCGCGCAGAGCCGGCTCGAGGTGTCCGCCGCGAACTCGCAGACGATTCGCACGAACCTCTCGGCCGCCAACAGCCGCATTCGAGACGTGGACGTCGCCGAAGAGTCCGCCGCGCTCGCGCGAACGCAGGTGCTCGTGCAGGCCGGCACCTCGATCCTCGCACAGGCGAACACGCAGCCGCAGACGGCGCTGAGCTTGCTGCAGGGCTAGTAGGAAAAGTTTTGCTCGAGGGAGTGGTGGGGTGAAAGCACCCTGCCGGAGCGGCGTACCGGGACCCGCCACCCGTGTGCGCCGCTTTTTTTTATTTCGCTCAGAGGCGCTCGCGGGCGCTCTCGCGGAGCCTCGCGCGCGCGGCGTCGAGGGCTCGCGGTACGGCGCTCGGATCCGTGATCGGCGCCTGGCAGACCGAGCCGCTGCACACGTAGAGCGTGGGCTCGCCGCTCACCATGACGCGGCCCTGCGCCAGCGGTGACGCGCCGCCCGAGGGAGCCACAGGATCGACGAAGACGATGGCACGGTGGGGCGTGTGCGCGCGTCCGACGGCTCGCGCGAGCGCCTGAGTCCGCGCGTCGTCGTTCGGCCCCACGAGCACGAGCTCGAGCGGCCCGTCGAAGAGCGACTCGAGCACCAAGAGCGACGTCACGAAGGCTCGCGGCGCCCGCGCGAGGAGGCGCCCGTTCGCGACGAGGGCGCGGGTCGCAGCGGCGGCGAGGCTCGCGTCGCCGTCGTGCCACGAGAGCCGCACGAGCACGCGCGCGGCGATGGCGTTGGCGCTCGGGATGGCGCCGTCTTGGGCCTCGCGCGGTCGCACGATGAGCGTCTCGTGGTCGTGCGCGGTCGTGAAGAAGCCGCCGTTCTCGCGGTCCTCGAAGTCGTGGACGAGCCTCTGCCCGAGCTGACGCGCGGCCTCGATGAAGCGCTCGCCGAGCCCCGCCTCGTAGCAGTCGACGAGCGCGTCGGCGAAGTAGGCGTAGTCCTCGAGGCACGCCTTGAGGTGCGTCTTGTTGCCGCGCGAGGTCCGATAGAGGCCGCCGTCCGGGCGCCGCATCGTGTCGAGCAGCGCGAGGGCGGCGCGCGCGGCAGCGTCGCGGTAGCGCGGCTCGTCGAGGATGCGACCGCACTCGGCGAGCGCGGAGATCATGAGCCCGTTCCACGCCGTGAGGATCTTGTCGTCGAGGAGCGGCGGCACGCGCTCCCCGCGGGCGGCATAGAGCTTTCGCCGTGCGCGTTTCAGCATGTCACCGAGGGCGCTCGCGTGGCACCCGAGCGCGAGCGCGACCTCCTCCGTCGGGCGCGTCGTGCGTAGGATGCTGTGCCCCTCCCAGTTCCCCTCGGGCGTCACGTCGTAATACGCGGCGAACGCGCGCGCCTCGTCGGGCGGCAGCACGCCCTCGAGCTCATCGGGGGTCCACACGAAGAACTTTCCCTCGACGCCCTCCGAGTCCGCGTCCGTCGCCGAGTAGAAGACGCCCGCGGGGGACGTCATCTCGGCGAGCACGTAGTCGAGCGTGTCCCGCGCTACGGTCGCGTACTTCTCGCTGCCCGTGACCTGCCACGCCTCGGCGTAGGTGACGGCGAGCAGCGCGTTGTCGTAGAGCATCTTCTCGAAGTGAGGGACCAGCCACTCGGCGTCGGTCGAGTAGCGGTGAAAGCCGCCGCCGAGCTGGTCGCGCATGCCGCCGTTCGCCATGCCGTCGAGGGTCGCTTCGACCATCTCGAGCGCGCTCGCCCTCCCGTGGCGGCGATATTGAGCGAGCAAGAACCTGAGCGACTGCGCGGGCGGGAACTTCGGCGCGCGCCCGAACCCGCCGGCCGTGCGATCGAAGCTCTGCTCGAGGTGGCCCTCGGCGCGAGCCAGCGTGTCGCGTGTGAGCTCGGTAGAGAGCGCGACCTCCGTCTCGGCGACGACCCTGCGCGTGAGCTCCTGCGCCTGCGCTTCGAGGCTCGAGCGATCGCGCGACCACAGCTCGGCGATCCGTCGCAGCAGCGTCGGAAAGCCGGGGCGCCCGTAGGCGTCCTTCGGTGGGAAGTACGTGCCCGCGAAGAAGGGCGCCTGCTCGGGTGTAAGGAACACCGTCATCGGCCAGCCGCCCGAGCCGCTCATCGCGACCGTGGCCGCCATGTAGATCGCGTCGAGCTCGGGGCGCTCTTCGCGGTCCACTTTGATGCACACGAAGTGCTCATTCATGAGCGCGGCAGTAGCGACGTCCTCGAACGACTCGCGCTCCATGACGTGACACCAATGGCACGCCGCGTAGCCGATCGAGAGCAGGATGGGGCGGTCCTCGGTCTTCGCGCGGGTGAGGGCGTCAGCGCCCCAGGGGTACCAGTCGACCGGGTTGTGCGCGTGCTGCAGGAGGTAGGGGCTCGTCTCGGCGGCGAGCCGGTTCGTTCGGCGATTAGCGGTCATGGGTCGAAGGGGCCAGGGATCGGACTCAGGGCACAAACGCGCGAACTTCGCGGGCCCCCGGTCGAGCGGGGCGCGCGAAGCTCGCCAATCAGACAACGACTCAACACTAGTGCGCCGAGCCCGAAGTTCGCTGACAAATTCGCCCGCGCCCGATCGTGGCGAGGGCGAGCGAATTCGTCGCCTTGCGCCTCATTTTGACTCGCGGACGCTGTGTTGATTGGGTGTCGAATCTCTGCTTCGCCACCCTAGTGCGTGAGCGGCGTCGAGGACGGCGGCGGAAACGGCACGAGATCTCCGGTCGCGACGCGCTGGCCGTGCGCGCGCGTCTTGCCGCCCTCGACGAGCGACTTGAAGCGCACGAGATCCTCGTCGAGCGCGTGCTTCGGATCGACGCGGAAGAGGCTCGCGACGGCGTGGCCTAGCGCGCCGGCGGGGGGTTGATAGCTCAGGTGGATGTCGAGCCGTGTCGCGCTCGCGCCCGCGCGCTCGAAGCGCACCTGCCCCGTGTGCATGACGTGTGCACCCGGGAGCGTGCGCCACGCGAGCCGCTCATTGGGGACGTCCTTCGTGACCGTCGCGTCCCACTGGGTCGTGCCGAAGAGGCCCCGTACGGTCCAGGTGGAGTGTCCGTCGTGCGTCGAGACGGCCTCGACATGCTCCATGAAGCGCGGGAAATTCTCGAAGTTTCGGAAGTAGGCGTACACGCGCTCCACCGGGGCGTAGATGGTGCAGGTCTTCTGCAGCTCGATGCCGCGCGCTTCGCCGTCGATCCCGACGACGCTCGACAGCGGCATGTTCGCGACCGCGCGGGCCACGAGCGCCCCGCCGAGGCCCGCCACCGCGGTACCGACAAGCCCGCCCTTCTTCAGCCCGAGGAGCGCCGAGGCGATGCCGGCGCTGCCCGCGACGAGCCGCACCGCGGGCATCCAATGGTTCGTGAACAACAGCGCGCGCCGTCGCGGCACGGTGACGCCGCGGCCCTGAAGTCCCGGGATCGCCTCGCCGGTCGCGTGCCGCTCGAGCTTGTCCTCGACGCCGTGAATACCGGGCACGCTACGCACACAGCTGAGCAGCTGGTCCGCCTCCTTCGCGAGCACGGGGCCGCTGAGCTCGCAGCGGTGATTTCTCACCCGCACGTCGAGCGACCCGGGGTGCGTGGCATAGCGACCGATCGCCGAGCGAACGCGCTCGACCAAGATCTCGTCGGGCGCGTCGTGTGCGCTGGCGCGCGTCCTGAGGCGATAGAGCACACCCTCCCCGCGTTGCCTGAGGTCACGCAGACCCTTCCTCGCGGCGCGCTGCTGCAGGCGATAGGCGTGGCGAAGTTGGTCGCGAATGAGCGCTCTGCGCCGCAATCCGCGCTCCGGATCGAACAGGTACATGAAACCGGCGCCGGCGCTCAGCGCGGACAAAAACGAGATCGATCGCAACATGGCTATCCTCGCTTGTTACCAAGCGCTGCAAGCGAGGGGCCGCACCTCCACGGGCGCTCCTTCAGCTCAGATCCGCGAATAGATCCCGTCGTCCAGCGTGTGGGAGTGGCGGTTGAAGCTCTCGAGGATCATCGTGTCTTCGGTGTAGCGAAGCTCCGTGAGCGAGGCGTTCGCGATGCTCGACAAGAGCTCGATCGAGCGTGGCGCGTCGAGGCCGAGGGCGAGGCGCATGGCGACCGTGATGGGCCCGCCCGAGGTGACGATGAGGATGCGGCGGCCCCGCTTCTCGCGCTTCATCACGCCGTGCAGCGCTGCTCGCACGCGCGCCGCGAAGTCCTCGTAGGGCTCGAGCCCGCCAACGGGCAGCTCGCCGCGCGACCAGCGATCGAGCAATTTGCCGAGCACGCCGCCGACGTGGCGCATCGCCGCCTGCCCCGCTTCGCCGACTTCGCCCGAGGCGAGCTGCTCGCGCAGATCCGGGCACGTTGGCAAGACGCGGCTCATGGCCTCGAGCACGAGCGCCGCGACCTCCATCTCGCGAAATCCCTCGATGACCTCGCCCTCCGGGAGCTCGAGTCCGCCGCGGCTCGCCGCCGCGCGCAGGTGCGAGAGCGTGTCTCGGTGACGCACGAGCGGTCCCGTGTAGACGGCATCGATAGGTGTGCCCCACGCCGCGAGCTTCGCGCCGAGCGCGGTCGCTTGCTTGCCGCCAAGCGGCGAGAGGACGTCGTAGTCGGCGCCGTGGAGGTTGGCCTGCCCGTGACGAACGAGGAGCAGCGTGCTCACGGCGTGAGCTCGAGCACGTGGCGATCGCCGAGCGCCTGAACCGTGCGGTTCGTTCGGCCACCGAAGAGCGCGCGGTACTTCTCGATGTCGCGTTCGTCGAGCGTGCGCGTCTTCTTCTGCACGAACCAGAGCACGCCCTCTTTGCACGGGGGCGTCGTGAGCGAGCCCGGGTAATGCCAATAGCCCTCCGCGAGCGACACGAGCGCCGCGACGTCGACGGGCTTGCCCTTGATGGGCTCGGGCGTGGGCGACGTCGTCTTCGGCAGCTTTCGCATCAGTTCGCCCAAGATCTCGTTCGCGGCGCCCTTCTCGAACAGAATGCCCAGCACCGCGAGCTGGCCAGTCGCCGACTTGTGCACGAGGTGCAGCTCGAGATCGAACGGCTTGCCGGCGACGGTGTGCTCGCTCGGGCTGTGCATATGGAACTCGAGCAGCTCGAAGCGCTTGCCGCCGACGGTGATGTAGTTGTTCGAGCGGTTCTCGAGGCGCACCGCGTGCCCGTTGTTGTGAATCAAGAGCGGCAGCGGAAGGTAGTCGACGGTCAGCTTCGCCTCGGCGGCGGTCAAGGGCGGCCCCTGGACTGGCTCGGCGGCGGGCTCCTTGTCACCTTGCTTGCCGGCTTCTTTGCCATGCTCCTTGACGGCCGCCTTGGCGCCGTCGGTCGCCGTGCCCTTCGCGCCGTCTCTGGCGGGCGCTGTCGCCGCGGGAGGCGGTGCCTTGTTGCGGCCACTCGACGCGGCGTGCATGGGCAGATCGATCGGCGACTGCTGCGCGCCGACCTTGCACCGCGCCCACTCGCCATCGAGATCGCCCCAAAATGACGGGCCCTCGTGGCCACCGTAGGCCCAGTGCGCGTGGGCCTTGGCGTCGCCCGCCGCGTGCGCGGAACCATCCGGGGCGGCCCCGTGGGCGCCCTCGCCCGAGGCCCCGGCCGACGCCGCGTGGCCCGCGCCCGAAGCGCTCGGTGCCGCGGCTCCCGAGGCGACGGCGCTGGCGCTCCCTAGTCCTTCGGGGTGCTCCGCGCTCTTCGCGCAGCCCACTGCGACGAGCGCGGCTAACAACCACGGCGATCTTCGGCTCGGCATGCCCGCGGCAGTATGGCACACAAGCCCGGACGAGCGCGGCGAAGTCCTTGGAGGGCCCGGACAACGCCGAGCCAGCGTGAGCTTGGTGGAGCGCCTGCTGAGGCACAGGAGCGCGTCGTGCGCGTGCGTCTTGGCCGGGCCAATGATCTATGCTCGAGCCAATGGCCGACCCGCCAAAGCGGCACGCTACCTACGAGGATCTCCTGGCCGTTCCTGACCATCGGGTGGCCGAGATCATCGATGGTGTGCTCGAAACTCAGCCGCGCCCCGCCATTCCCCACGCCAACGCGGCGACGACGCTCGGCGAAGCGCTGGGACCGCCATTTCGGCGCGGCCGCGGCGGTCCCGGCGGGTGGATCCTCCTCTTTGAGCCGGAGCTGCACCTCCGCGCCGACATCCTCGTTCCCGACCTCGCAGGGTGGCGCCGTGAGCGGATGCCGGAGCTGCCTCAAGGCGCCTACTTCGAGCTCGCTCCCGATTGGGTTGGCGAGGTGCTGTCGCCTTCCACGCTCGCGCAAGACCGCGTCCGCAAACTACCCATTTACGCCAGGGAGCGCGTGGCCCACGTCTGGTTCATCGATCCAATTGCCCGGACGCTGGAGGTGCTGCGCCTCGATGGTGAGACCTACCGAGTGATGTCGACCCATGCCCACGACGACGTCGTGCGCGCCGAGCCATTCGCCGCCATCGAGCTCGCGCTGGCCGTGCTGTGGGAACGGTAGGGGCCGCCCCAGAACGGCGGGCCCTCGCTGCTGCTGAACGAGAAGTGCGGCCGGGCCTTGTGGTCGCTCTTCGTGCAGCCCGCCAACGCAAGAGCTGCTATCAGGCGTGGCATTGTTCGGTTTCGCATGGCGCACAAGCTCGCACGAGATCCCGAAGCGGCTGCGCCGCTGACCAAGCCGGGGCCACGGCGACCTCGGCGTCGGCGCCTCCTCGTGATGCTCGGGTGCGCGCCCGCGATCGTGCTCGCGCTGTGGCTCGCCGTGCATCGCGTCCCGGGCTTCGGTCCGCTCGTCGCCGACGCGCTCCGCGCCGTGTTTGGCAAAGAGTTCGTCGCTTGGCTCGAGGACACGGCCTACGGGGTTCAGGACTTCGTCAATCGCAAGCTCCGCCGCGAGCGTCCGACCGAGCCGGCCTGGGACGTGGACGAAGGCATGGCGCCGCAAGCCCCAGCGCCCCAAGCTTCGGTACCGAGCCCGGCCGCGTCGAGCAGCGTCGGCGGTGAGCCTGGCGCACCCTCCGCGCCCGCGTTTACGAGGACGAACGTGGCGCCGATGCTCCCGGCGATCGCGGCCAAAGGCGAGGGCGTGTGGGTCCCGATGATCGATGTGCGCAAGCCCGAGCTTCCCGCGCGCATGCTGAAGACGTTCCTTCATCCGGACGAGCACCGCTCGTGGGCCGTCATCGCGGTCGTCGCCGTGGATCTCGAGCACGTGGAGCTTCGCCTGATGGCCGGCCGCTACGAGCCCGAGAGCCGCACGCCCGAGAGCAAGAGCTACGCGCGGCCGGCGGTGGTGCCCGAGGCCGATCGTCCGAGCCTGCTCGCCGCGTTCAACGGCGGCTACAAGACCACGCACGGCGACTACGGCATGAAGCTCGACGGCGTGACGCTCGTTGTTCCGCGGGGCCGCGCTTGCGCGGTCGGCAAGCTGGTCGGCGGCGGCTACGCGATCCGATCGTGGGAGGCCCTCCGCGAGCGCGAGGGCGAGCTCGCGTGGGTTCGGCAGACGCCGCTCTGCATGTATGAAGAGGGAAAGGCGAATCCGGCGCTCGAGATGTCGAAGCTCGGCTGGGGCGCGTCGAGCGTCTCCGGCACGACGGTGATCCGCCGCTCGGCGATCGGGCTCGATGCGACTGGCAAGGTGCTGTTCGTGGGCGTCGGCGATTTTCTCACTGGCAAGACGCTCGCCCACGCAATGCACCACGCCGGCAGCGCTGATGTGGCGCAGCTCGACGTCAACTTCTCATTCCCGAAGTTCGTGACCTACGACGCGAACCTCAAGGCGATCCCGCTCACAAAGAACTTCGAGTTTGAGGAAGATCAATATGTCGGCCGCCGCGCCGAGCGCGACTTCTTCTACCTCGTTCACAAGTAGTCGGGGCACGTGGGCCTGACCTGTCTGGTGAATTCCAGACCAGTCGCAACGTGAGCTCCGTGACACTCGTCAACGGGAGCACCGCGCGCCAACCCGCGGCACGGGGCATGCGTCGACCCTCGCGCAAGCGAGCCCGAGCCGACCATGCTTCGCGAGCACTACCTCCTGTCCGACGAGCCGTTCGCGACGTACGCGAGCTACGTCGGCGCGGTCGGGGCGCATGTCGTCGCCAAGGCCCGGTCGATGGGGCGAGAGGCGACGCTGGCGGCGCTACGCGCGTCGGGCCTGCGCGGGCATGGCGGAGCCGGATTCCCGACCGGCATCAAGTGGTCCACGATCCACGGGCATCCTTGTGCGACACGCTTCGTCGTGTGCAACGCGGCCGAGGGCGAGCCCGGCACGTTCAAGGACCGGTACCTTCTTCGGAACAACCCCTACGCGACGCTCGAGGGGATGCTGGTCGCCGCGCACGTCGTCGGCGCGCGGCAGGTGTACTTCGCGGCGAAGGCGTCGTTCGCGCGCGAGCTCGACCGAGTGCGGTGCGCCGTCGAGGAGCTCAGGCACGCTGGCGTGCTCGGCACCATCGACGTGCACGTCGTCGCGGGGCCGGACGAATACCTTTACGGCGAGGAGAAGGCGCTGCTCGAGGTGGTCGAAGGCAACGAGCCGCTGCCCCGCGAGCCGCACTACCCGCCCTACGAGCGCGGCCTCTTTGCCACGCCGACCTCGCCGAACCCGGCGCTCGTCAACAACGTGCAGACGTTCGCGCACGTCGCGAGCATCGTGCGTCTCGGCGCCGCGTCGTTCCGAGAGCTCGGCACCGCCGACACGACCGGCACGATCCTCTTTACCGTGAGCGGCGATGTCGCGCGTCCGGGTGTGTATGAGCTGCCGGCCGGAGTGTCGCTCGCGACGCTCTTCAACGAGGTCGCGGGTGGCCCGTTCCCCGGGCGGAAGTTCCGGGCCGCGCTTGCGGGCGTCTCGGCGGCCGTGATCCCGGCGGATAGGTTCGACGTCGCGGCCGACTTCGGCTCGCTCTCGCGGGCGGGCTCGGGGCTCGGCTCGGCGGGCTTCGTGCTCATCGACGACAGCCGCTCCATGCCGCGCGTCGCGCAGGCAGTCGCGCGATTCCTCTTCGTCGAGTCGTGCGAGCAGTGCTCGGCTTGCAAACACGGACTCGGCAATGCTTCGAGGGCCCTCGACGAGCTCTTCGTCCCCGGCAAACCCGACCGCGCCTGCGTGGATCGCGCGCTCGGCGGCGCACGTTCGGCGCCCCAAGGCAACCGGTGCTACCTGCCAGTACAGGGCGCCGTCGTCGTGCCGAGCCTCATCCACGGCTACGAGCGCGAGTATGCGCCGGCTCGAGCCCCCGAGCGCGCCGCGACCGAGCCGTGGCTCATCCCGGTCATGGTCGACTTCGACGAGGCGACGCGCACGTTCTCGTACGATCTCGAGCAGCCGCACAAGATGCCCAATTGGACCTACGGGGCGCCCGCGAAGCCCACCGCGCCGCCGCACGCCGGAGCCGCCGTCTAGTGTGCCCGGCGCGCCACAGGTCGTGGATGGACGCTCGGCGCGGCGAGCGTGCCAAGCCGCCGTGCCGCTCACCGCTCAGATGGCGCCTGACAGGTTCTCCACCGCAATCCGCTTGCCTTGTAGTGATCGGACACGCCGCCTAAAGTTTAGGGGCGGGGGTTTCAAGCGGCGATCGCCCTGAACTATGCTGCGCGCCGTGTCGCGCGACTCTGACGAGACGGCCAACAACGAGACGCAAAACCTCGTATGCCCCCGGCGCATCGAGGTCGCCTTGCCGTCGATGACGCTCGCGGGCCACGAGCTCCTCGACGTCGTGCTCGCCGGCCAGGCGTACGGGCGGCCGCTCGGTGAGGCGCCGGTCGTGATGATCTGCGGCGGCATCACCGCGTCGCCCTTTCCGTTCGGCGATGGCGTGCCGATCGAAGCGGGCGGGCGCGGCGACGGGTGGTGGCCGGCGATGCAGGCGGCCGAGCTCGTCGACCTCTCGCGGCACACCGTGTTGTGCCCGGCGTGGCCCGGCAACGGCAGCTCGTGGCGCGGAGTTTCGGACCCCGGTGCGCTGCCGCCGACGTTGAGCGTGCTCGATCTCGCGGAGCTCGTCGTGCGCTGGCTCGATGCCATCGGCTGCACGGCACCGCTAACGTTCGTGGGCGCGAGCCTCGGCGGCCTCGTCGGGATCGCGCTCGCGGCCCTGCACCCGGCGCGTGTGCATCGGCTCGTGAGCATCTCGGCGGGGCTGCGGCCCGACGGCTGGGGCACGGCCACGCGGCACCTGCAGCGCGAGCTCGTGAAGGACGGCATCAAGAACGGCGACGTGGTGACCGGGATGATGCGCGCGCGACAGCTCGGCATGCTCACCTACCGCAGCCAGCTCGAGCTCGATACGCGCTTCGGCCGCCTCTTGCCGGGTGTTGAGCGGCCGCCGGTCGCGGGCTACCTCGAGCACCACGGGCGCCGCTTCGCCGAGACGTTCCCCGTGAACACGTTTCTCCTGCTCAGCGAGGCGATCGATCGCTGCGCGCTCGCGGAGTCGCCCGAGGCCGTGCGCGCGGTGCTGTCTCGTGTGACATGTGAGGTCACAGTCGTGGGCGTTCCCGGGGACCTCTTGTTTCCGTGGTCGCTGCAGCACGAGCTTCACCGCGAGCTCGAGAGCGCCGGCGCGACGTCGTCGCTCTACAAGCTCGACTCGCCTTACGGGCACGACGCCTTCCTCGCCGATCAAGACAAGCTCGCCGAGCTCTTGCGGAACGCGGGCGCGCTCTCGGACGCGGGCGCGGTGCTCGAAGCAAGACCGCGCTTTTTCGGGGTCGGATCGAAGCCGCTGCGCGAGATCCGCATCGGGATGATCGGCTGCGGCACCGTCGGCACCGCGCTCCTCGAGCTGCTCCTGCGGCAACGCGAGGCCATGGCCGCGCGCTACGGCGTGCGCTTCTCGGTGACCAAGCTCGTCGTGCGCGACGTCGACAAAGACCGCGGCCCGCTGGCGCGCGAGATCCCGCGCCTCGCCGACGCGCTGCGGCTCGTGAGCGATCCGGACGTCGACGTGGTGGTCGAGGTGGCGGGCGGAACGGCTCCGCCGCTCGATGGGGTCTTCACCGCGGCGCTCTCGGCGGGCAAGCCCGTCGTCACCGCGAACAAGGCGCTGCTCGCGCGCCGGCTCGCCGACCTCGGGGTGCTCGCCCAGCGCACCGCGACTCCCCTCGCGTGCGAGGCCGCGGTCGCCGCCGCGCTGCCCATCATCCGCCACCTGACCCACCGCGCCGACGAGATCGAGAGCCTGCTCGCGATCGTCAACGGCACCTCGAACTACGTCATCACGCGCATCGAGCAAGACGAGCTCACCCTCGCCGAGGCCGTCAAAGAGGCGCAGGCGCTCGGGCTCGCCGAGGTCGATCCCTCGATGGACATCGACGGACACGACGCCGCCGCCAAGCTCTCGATCCTCGCCTACCGCAGCTTCGGCGCGTGGTTCCGGCCCGACGAGTTTCCGGTGCGCGGGATCCGTGAGCTCACGCCCGCCGACTGCGATCTCGCCGAGGCGATGGGCTTTCGCATCCGGCACCTCGCGCGCGCGGCTCGCGTTGCGGGCGGCCTCGAGCTCGCGGTCGAGCCGATGCTGCTACCGTCGTGGCACCTCGTGGCGAGCGTCGAAGAGGAATACAACGCCGTCTACTTGCGCTGCGAGTCGGCCGGGGATCTGAGCTTCTTCGGCAAGGGGGCGGGCGGGCTGCCGACCGCGACGGCGGTCCTCGGCGATCTCATCGATCTCGCGCAGGACAACAGCGGCCGCTGGCCCGAGCCGAAGCCGTGCGCGCTCGCGACCGAGGCCGCGCCGCCGCGCCGGCACTACGTGCGCGTGACCGGGGAGCAACATCCCGGGCTCGTGCGCCGCGTCGAGAGCCACTTGCGCCGCGCGGGCCTCGAGGTGCAGAACCGCGCGACCCGCGGCGACGGCGAGCGAGTGCACCTCGGGTTCATCGTGTCGCCCTGCGAAAAGGGGCGTTTTTTACGGGTCATCGAGCCCGTAGCCAAGCTGTCGCGCGTCGGCGAGGCGCTCGTGCTCGGAGTCGCCGAGTAGCGCGCGAGCGCGACCCGAACCGTTCGTGTGAGGCACTACCGATGACCGACGCTCCGCATCCGCTCGCGCTCTACCTCGATTCCTTGGGCTGTCCGCGCGAGGCCCCCGCTTACACCGCGATGAGCGCCGAGACGCGCCGCCTGCACGACGCGATCGACGCCTACGCTCGCCGTGAGAAGCAGGCGTACCTGCACCCCGAGAGCCGCACGGTGCTGCTCGATCTCTTCGGCTCGCGCGAGGTGGTCGCGTGGCAAGAGGGCAAGGTCGGCTTCATGTTCGACGGCGAGGGCTGCTGGTCCGAGCTGCCGCCGTTCTATGCGCGCTACGGCTCCGTGGAGACGCGCGCGCTCATCGGCAAGATGCGCGAGCTCGAGCACGCCAAGGCGGTCGTCGCGATGGAGAGCGGCATGCAGGCGAGCGCGCTCGTCATGGACGTCGTGATGCAGCGCGGCGCGCACGCGGTCATCGGGCGGCAGATCTACAACAAGACCCGCAGCTACCTCGAGCTGTGCGCCGAGAAGGTCGGCGGTCGCGTGACCGTGGTCGACGACGGCGACTTCGACGAGCTCGAGCGCGCCATCGTGCCCGAGACCGTGCTCGTCTTGTGCGAGACGTTCACGAACCCGCTCGTGCGGGCGCAGGATCCTTTGAGGCTGGGCGAGCTCGTGACCCAAGCGAAGGCGCGCGCGCGGGGGATCCGGCTCGTCATCGACTCGACCATCGCGACCCCGTGGGGATTTCGGACGCCGCTGCTCGAGACCCAGGGCGTCTCGGCCGTGATCGCCAGCGGCACGAAGGCGCTCGGTGGCCAGGACCGCGATCTCTGGGGCTACCTCGCGACCAACGACGTCGAGCTCGCCAACGGCGTCATGGACCTCATGGCGATGCGCGGCGGGATCCTCGACTGGCGCCGGGCCGAGGCCATCGTCGCGGGCCTCGACGACGCCGAGCGCTATCACGCGCAGCGCTGTCGCTCGGCCGAGCGCGTCGCGGCCTTCCTCGCGGCGCACCCGCGGGTCGAGCGGGTCAATCACCCGAGCCTGCCCGACCACCCCGACGCCCAGGTCGTCGCGCGGCACTACGCGCGCACGGGCTCGATGGTGAGCTTTCGCATCGCGGGCGCGGACGAGGAGAAGACGCGCCACTACGCGGACGTGCTCGCGATGACGACCGTGGTCCGCTACGCGCCAAGCTTCGACGGGCTCACGACGAAGGTGAACCACCACAAGAGCGTGAGCGAGTATTTCTCGCCGCCCGAGCGGCTCGCGCGCGACGGCTTCGACAGGCTCGTGCGCCTCGGCGTGGGGCTCGAGGACGCGAGCGATCTGTGCGCGGCCCTCAACTGGATGCTTCACCACGGCGACGCGATCACCGCCGACGAAGTGCTCAGTTGGCAGCGGCAGCGCCGCCGCGACCTCGGGCTCGGGCCAGAGTGAAGGGCGGCTATTCGGGAGGATGAGGATCCGTCGTTCGAATCCGAAACCGACAGCGCGGCCCCGCGGCCCTGGTCAGTCGCACGTCGAGCGTACCGAGGCTCGCATCGAGCGATTCGGCCAGGGCTACGTACCAAGCATCGTAGGCCGTGACGTTCTGGCGAAGCTCCCAGACGCGCGTAGCGAAGGGCGCATACGGGAATAGCTCCACCCGCAACGCGAGCAGATCGGCGTGTGCCATCGATCCGGTATCCGCAGAAATCTCCCCGCTGATGACCGCGCGACGCAGGATGTTCGCCGCCTCTACCGGCATGAGGTGCGGGGCTGCGAGACCGTCGCTCGCCAAGAGGCCATCGGCCCACGTGCCATCGGGACCGCCGTCGACCAATGCAGCGACGACGAGCGCGGCGTCAATGACCAGCATCAGCGACGGTCCGCGTCGCGGAGGGCGAGGATCTTCTTGGCAGCGAGCCGACTTCCGGTCCGTTGCTTCCGCTCCCGGATCCGCGCGAGGATCGTGTCGGCATCGGGTCGGCTCGCCAGCTCGATGAGCTGAGCGCGCAGGTACTCTTGAAGGGAGCGTCCGCTCAGCGCGGCGCGCGCCGCCAGCTCGTCGCGCGCTTTGTCAGGCACGTTCCGAATCGTGATCGAGGTCGCCATGCTGCGATCATGATGCTTGAGCATGCATAATGCAATCAACGCTCGCCGCGATCACCACGGCGGACGAGGTGCTCGCCCGGCAGCGACGCCGCCGCAGCGCGCTCGGCCTCGCGCCAGAGTGAAGGGTGTTCTTCCTAGCCGCAAACGCCGTTCTTGCACGTCTGCGGCAGAATGCACGCAGCGCCGTTTCCGCAGCCGCGCGAGCACATGCAAATGGCGCTCTGATAGTTCGTTCCCGTGCAGGTCCACTGCTCGGCGAGCGAGCACTTGACGTTCTTCTGATCGTTGTACGCCGCGACGCACTCGCCGCCACGCGAAGAGCACACCGTCGCGCAGCTTCCCATCGTCGCATTGAACGCAAACGAGCACTCGCTACCCTGCGAGCAGAGCTGATAGCCGCTCGTGCCAGCCATGTATTGCGAATCGCAGGCGGGCGCGCCGGGCGGCCCGCAGTCGATGGCGCACTCGGCCCAAACCTCGGAGACGCAAATGTTGTCCCAGGACTCCTGGCAGCAATAAGGGTCCTTCGCGCAGACCGAAGCGGCGCACTTGTCGCACCCGCCATCGAGCGGGTCGCCCTCGGCGCACGCCTCGTGGGTACACTGCCCGCCGCCTGAGCCGCCGCTTCCGGTGGTGACCTGAGCACCGCCCACGCCGGTCGTGCCTGGTGCGCCACCGCTGCCGCCCGCGCCGGAGGCGACCGCGACCTGCGAACCCGGACCGCTCGAGCCGGTGGAGCTTGCGACCGCCGACGAAACGGCCACGTCCACCGACGAGCTCGACGCCGTGCTTCCGGTTGCGCTCGATGACGCGCCGCCGACCCCGGTGCCCGTGCTGCCGCTGCCGAACACGGTGACTTCCGAGCCGCACGCGACGAACGCGGCGACGAGCGCGAGCGGTACGAGACTTCGCAACATGACCGCGAAACTAACAGATCGTTCACTGTGACGCGCGGCGAGAATCGCGCGTGCAGCGACGGCCCAATGTGGCGGGAAGGAACTTCGCGCGGCGCTCACGAGGTGGCGACAGCGAGCGCGGGCGCGAGTAGACCGAGACACGATGCTGCGCACGTCATGCACCACGAGCTCCACGCCGCGAGCGCGAGCCCGCTTCGCGTTGGCCCCGACCTTGGTGGCGTTGCTCTCCTTCCTGGGCTGCGGCTCGGAGGGCGGCGAGGCGACCGCGACCAGTCAGGGTGGCAGCGAGCCCGCGGGGCTGCCGACACCCGCGTCCGTGCTCGGGCCCTCGAGCTACGACTGCACGGCGACCGGCCCGTTCCGCGCGCCTGAGCGCCCGCACGCGCTCGACTGCTTCGCGGAGGCATCGTGCACCTCGCCGCTCGTCGCCGCTCATCGCATCGCCACACCGTTCGCACCGGAGAACAGCTTGTCGGCGCTGCGCGCGGCCATCTTGCTGGGCGTCGATATCGCCGAGTCCGATGTGCGCCTCACGCAGGACGGCGAGGTCGTGTTGCTCCACGACGCGGAGGTCGATCGGACGCTCGTCGGCAGCGGCAAGATCGAAGAGCTGAGCCTCGCCGAGGCCCGCGCCATGGCGATGAAGAGCGACGGCAAGCCGGGAGACTTTTCGTGCGACCACCTCCCGACCTTGGCGGAGGCGCTCGCGCTCGCTGGCGACGAGATCGTGGTCGAGCTCGAGGTGAAGAACACGGCCGCCGGTGTGAAGACCGCCGAGTACCTCAGAGATCACGACGGGTTTCGCCGCGCCTTCTTGCTGTGCGATCCGGAAGAATGCGAAGCCTTGCGCGCCGCCGTGCCGGATGTGCCGCTCATGACGCGCCCGCGTGCTCCGGACGAGGTCGCAGGCGCGCTCGCCTACGCGCCACCGCCCGAGCTCGTGCACATCGACGCGACCGAGACGTTCCTCGCGCCCGAGATCCGCGGGGCGATCAAGCGGGCCGGGGCGAAGCCGTATGCGAACGCATTTCTGAACGCGGATCTCGAGGCGCTCGGCTCGGGAAAAATCGACGGCTACCTGAAGCTCTACGAGAGCGGGCTCGGCGTCGTGCAGACAGAGGTGCCGCACGCAGCCTTGCTGGCCCTCTCGCGACTGTAGGCCGCGGCCCGAGGTCGACGAGTGCGTCGCAGTCGCCCCCGCGCGTCGGGACGAAATCGGCCTGGCGCCGCAAGGACGGTTGGTCTCATCCTGCGCGCGATGAGGGCCTACGCGCGATGAGGGTGCTGGTCCCCGAGGCCGAGTCGATCGAGCTCGCCGGGCCGCTCGCGCACTACCGCGAGCATGGCTATGCGCGCATCGGGAGGGTCATCGCCGAGGACTTTCTCGCCGCGCTGCGGGCGCGCGCCGACGAGCTCATGCTCGGCCAGGTGGCCATTCCGGGGCTGTTCTTTCAGCATGACAGCGACACCGGACGCTATGAGGAGCTCGCCTTCGGACAGGGCTGGGTCGGGCCCTCGCTCCATTATCGCAAGCTCGAGAAGCTCGAGCGAGATGGCCTGTTCCGCGCTCACCTCGAGAATGCCTTGTTCGAGCGGCTCGCGAAGGCGGTGATTGGCAATGAGGTGTCGATCTATCGCTCGACCTTGTTCAACAAAGCGGGCTGCGCCGAGCCGGAAAAGGGGGGGGGCACGGTGTTGCCGTGGCACCAGGACGGCGGCAGTTAGTGGGGGCTCGACCGCGAGCCGGAGCTGCAGATCTGGACGGCGCTCGATGCGTGCACGGAAGAGGCGGGGTGCGTGAGACTCGTGCCGGGCAGTCACGCCGCGGGCCTGGCGACGCCGCTCGGCGGGCTCATCCCCGGAGAGGTCGTGGCTGCCGAGCGCGCCAACGAGCGAGCGATCCTCGTGCCCGCCGTCTCGGGGGAGGTGCTGCTCATTCACAACCATCTCTGGCATTGCTCAGGCGTGAATCGGACCCCGGCCCCGCGGCGCGCGTTCACCGTGTGCTACTTGAACGCCGCGACGCGCTGCCTGCGTCGCAAGCGGGCGCCGCGCGAGTTCGTGCGGGTCTTCGGAGGCGCGAACGCCGGCTGAGCCTCCGCTGACTGGGCCTCCGCTGACTGGGCCTCCGCTGACTGGGCCTCCGCTGACTGGGCCTCCGCTGACTGGGCCTCCGCTGACTGGGCCTCCGCTGACTGGGCCTCCGCGGACTGGGCCTCCGCTGACTGGGCCTCCGCTCGCACCGAGCTCTCCTCACCCGATGTAGCGCGCGGCCTCGTGTCGCGCTGCTGTCCGCTCGCGCCAGGCGAAGCGGCTCGAGAAGCGGTTGGGCACGCCGAGCGCGGCGTCGGCGACGAGCTGTCCGAGGACGGGCGTGAACTTGAACGCGTGCCCGCTGTCGCCCGTGGCCACGGTGACGCCAGCTCGGCCCTGAGCGCGCGCGATGAGAAAATCGCCGTCGAAGCTGTCGGCGTAGAGGCACAGGTGGGAGCGGACGATGCGAGCGCCCGCGAGCGAGGGGAGCGAATCGGCGAGGAACGCGCGCAGCTCTGCCTCGTACACGCTCGGCACCTGGCGTCCGCCATCGGGATCGATGGCGATACCGGGCCCGTGGTTCGCGATCTTCACGAGTCCCTCCGCGTTCGCGCAGAAGCCGTACCAGCCCGTCTTGGCGATCTCGGCGGCGAACGGCACGAACTGCGGCGGGCGAAATGGCGCGGCGTCGTCGGGCGCGAGCACGAACACCGGCTGCGCGACGGGCGCGAGTCGATCGGCGAGCTCCGGCAAGAGCTGCGTGACCCACGCTCCGGTCGTCACCACCACGTGATCGGCCGCGAGGGTCGTGCCGTCGTCGCAGGCGATCCCCGGTCGATCGAGGAGGGCCGTGACGCGCCGCGGCGGCGCCATCGTCACCCCGGCTCGCAGCGCGGCTGCGTGGAGCGCGCGCACCACCTCGCCGCTCTCGGCCCAGCCGCCCACGCCATTGAAATAGCCGTCGCGGTAGGCGGAACCGGAAAACGCCGGAAATCGCTCGCGAATGGCGCGCGCGTCGAGGCGCTCGAGCGGATACCCGCGCGCCGAGAGGAGGGCAAAGCTGTCGTGCTCGAACTCGCCGGGCTGCATCGGCGCGGTGGCGAGGACGACGACGCCCGTCTCGTGAAAGAGCGGGCGCGCGAGGCGCTGGTTCATGGCGAGCCACTCCGCGTGCGCGAGCTCCATCAGCTCGACGTAGTGCGCGTCGCTGCCGTAGTCGGCGCGGATGAGCTTGCTGATGTCCGTCGACGCGGCGCGTGGATGCGGCACCGGCCCGGGATCGACCAGCACCACGTCGTGCCCGCGCTGGCGAAGCTCGAGCGCGCTGCTCACCCCGAGCGCGCCGGCCCCGACGACGATGAAGCGCTGCGTGGCCGTGCGCATGAACCATTTGCGCACCGCGAAACCGCGCTGTAAAGAGGCGCGCGCGCCGCTCGGAGGTGCCAGCGAGCTCATGAACCACGCGACCAACGAGGACGATCGGGACGAGGGCGGGGACGACGGCGACGAGGCGGCGGACGACGGCGACGCGGGCTCCCCACCCGGTGCAGGCGTGCCAGCCGCGCCGAGCCTCACCGGCAAAGCGCGTCGGCATTTGCGCGCGCTCGGCCATCATCTTCAGCCGGTCGTGCAGGTCGGCAAGCACGGCGTCACCGAGAGCGTCGTCGCGAGCGTGGCCGCCGCGCTCCTGCAGCACGAGCTCGGGAAGGTGAAGCGTGGCAGCGAGTGCCCCGTCGTTCGCAGTGAGGTGGCCAGGGCGATCGCGAGCGCGCTCTCGGCGGCGGTGGCACAAGAGCTCGGCAATACGATCCTCTTCTACAAGCGCCACCCGAAGAAGCCCGTCATCGTGCTGCCGAAGTAGCGCTCGGGCGCGCTCGCTCACGGCGGCGGGGTCATGATCGCTCGCGACCCAGGGCCGGCCTGACGCGCGTCGGCGCGGTGCGGGCCTGACGCGCGACGACCCAGGGCGGGCCTGACGCGCGTCGGCGCGGTGCGGGCCTGACGCGCGC
>SYFR01000473.1 GCA_005800325.1 Myxococcales bacterium
GACGACCAGCACGGGCGGCAGCGGCGGATCGGGCGGCATGGCGCCGACGTGCCCCCTCATGAACAGCGGCAGCGACACCTGCCCCGGCGCCCTCATCACGCTCGACGGCTCGGTGACGACCCAGTGCTTCACCGGCACCACCACGGGCAAGACCCACGACCACACCGGCGCGACTTGTGATGGCGTTGGCAACACGTCCGGCCCGGAGACGGTCTACCAGTTCGACATCACCACCTCGGGCTCGCTGGTCGTCCAGGTGCGCGCCGCCAACGGCAGCACGCTCGATCCGACGATGTTCGCCCGTTCGGCTGGCCAGTGCGCCAACGAGAATAACTTCTACGGCTGCTGGCCGTTCTTCGCCACGCACGAAGAGTTCGCGATCCACACCACGCCCGACAGCTTCTTTCTGTTCATCGACGGCGCGAACGGCACCTCGGGCGAGTACGAGCTGGAGGTCTCCATCACGCCGGCGGCGTGCGGCGACAAGACGCTCAACCCGGGGGAGCAGTGCGACGACGGCAACGCGCTCAACGGCGACGGCTGCAGCACGACTTGCCAGTTCGAGACGATCTCGGTCTTCGACAAGTGTCCGGGCGAGAATGCCGGGGCGTTGCTGCCGAACCAGCCGGTCGTGTACGTCAGCAACACGCTGCCGTACGCCGACAGCTACCGCGCGCTCGCGGGTGACAAGTGCCCGAGCGCCCCGCCGACCGGCGGCAAGGATCGCGTGTACCAGTTCACCGCCGGCGCCAACGGCACGGTCACGGCATCGCTCGGCTACGACGTCCCCAAGCAAAAGGACGTCTGCGCCGAGCTCGGGCTCGTCGATCCCGGCTGCTGGAACCGCGTGCTCTACGCCCTCGGGCCGGACGCCTGCGAAGACGGCATGGGCAAGGCGGGGGCCCAGCTCGCCTGCTCGAACCAGACCGTTTACGGCGTCGAAGAAATTTCCTTCCCGGTGCAGGCCGGCAAGAAGTACTTCGTGGTCGTCGACGGGTCGCCCAGCTCCGAGTACCAGGCCGGTCCCTTCAATCTGCACCTCGCGCTCACGCCGTGAGCCAGCTCGCCAGCCTACGCGGTCGGCGTCACGTCGAGCCGCGTCCGCGTGAGCGCGCGCCGGTACCGTAGCTCGAAGCGCTCTTGCGGGCCGACCTGCCGGCTCTCCCCCGCGAACCACAGCGTGCAGTCCCAGTGGCAGCGCACCTTCGCGACTCCGGGCTCGGTGCTGATCGAGCAGCCCGGCGCCAGGTCGAGCTCCCACCACGAGAGCCACGCGTCGAGTCGTCCGCCGACGGCGTTGACCGTGGCGCGACACTCGACGGTGTCGGACGGCGCCGTGAGATCGATCGCCGCCAACGTGACCGGCTCCGTTACGTTGCGGCAGCGCGCGTGCGCCTCGTGCGGCGGCAGGTACACGCGGTAGCCGTCGACGAGGGCGAGCGCCTCGAAGGGAGCGAACTCCGTCCCGTACCACTCGCGCCAGCGCGCGGTCGTCGACGGCAGGACGCGGTGCGCCTCGAGCAGCTCCTGGTCGAGCTCGACCCCTTGCGCGTAGACCCGCAGTCCGCTCGGGATCACTTTGCCCCCCGGCTTGACGAAGCGCTTCACCGCGTCGCTGGTGTACTCGAGCGCGCGCTCGCCGAGCGCATCGTGCCCGATGAGCTCGCTCACCATCACGTCCGCACGCTCCGGCAGCGACACCGCGCTCGACGTGCCGCGCACGATCCGCACGCGATCCGCGACCCCATTCGCCGCGAAGACTCGCGCCGCCGTGTCCGCGATGCCGCTCTGCTCGATCGCATACACGATGCGCGCGCCCGCCTGCGCCGCAGCGACCGCGAGCACGCCGTTGCCCGTGCCCACGTCCACGACCACGTCGCCCGGGCGCACCGTGGCGGCGATGGCCCGGCGGTAGGCGTCCGTGCGCTCGCGGTCCTCGAGCATCTCGAGGTGGATGCGCGGCGCCTCAGACGTCGTGGGGCTCGCCGCCACGGCCTCGCGCCCGTCGGTGGTCCCGACCTGGCGCAAGATCCCCGCGTCGACGCAGCGCAGCGCGAGCGCGGACGCCGCCACCCAGTCGACCCGCAAGGCGCTGCCGTTCGCATGGGAGACGCGCTCGAGGCCCGCCTGCAGCGTCACCGGTACGCGAAACGCGGCGAAGAGGCCGAAGAGCTCCGCGCCGCATTCGACGAGCCCGTACTCGCTCGTGGCCGTGACGCGTCCGTGATCGAACTCGACCGCGACGGTGGGCGAAACCTCGATGAGCGTGTCGCGCGATAGCTTCATGGGGCGCGGACCCTACGCTGCGCCGCGCCGGGCCGCCATCGCGACGCGCCGGCATTCTTCACCGCGGGCCCCACGACCGCGCGACGCCGCTCACCCCGACTTGCGCGGGTCGGCGTGATCCGGGTGCTCGTTGTAGAACGCGTCGAGGCTCTCGGTCGCGATCTCCACCGTGATCGGGCCGTCCCGCTCGACCTTCGCCTGGCACCCGAGCCGGCTGTCGAGCCTCACGTCGAAGGCCTTGTCGAGGATGTCCTCCTCGGCCTCCTCGGGCTCGCTCAACAGCTGGCGCCCCTCGCGCACGTAGACGTGGCAGGTCGAGCAGGCGCACACGCCGCCGCACGCCGAGCCCTCGGGCGCATCTGCGGCGCGCGCCGCGTCGAGGAGGCTCGCCCCGAGCGGCACGTCGGTCTCCCAGCTCTGGTTCATCGCGAGAAAGCGGATCTTTGGCATGGCCGTTCTTGTTGTCGCGGTCGCGGTCGCAGTAGCAGTAGCAGTAGCAGTCGCTCGGCGTGGCCTTGCCGTCAGTGACGCTGGCGGCTCTCGTGCTCCTCGACGTGGGCATCGACGCCCCGCGCGTGCGCGACCTCGGCGTCGAGGTCGTCGATGGCCTTGCCCGCGATCGCCGCTGAAATCGCGCGATCCATGCGGCGCCCGGCCCACGCCTTGGTCACGTCGTCGAGCGCATCCACCCGCGCCTGAATGAGCCTCCCGTTGTCGCCGTCGATCGCCGCCTGCAGCTCGCGAGCCGCCGCTTCGATGCGTCCGCGCTCGTCCGGCTCGAGCACGCCGTCGTCCTTCGCCAGCGCCCGCACCGTCGCGGCGAGGATGCGCGTCCCCTCGACCCGTCGCTCCGCGAGCTGGCGCCGCTCGAAGTCGGCCTCTCCGTGGTCGAGCGCGTCGAGCAGCATCTGCTCCACCTCTTCGTCCGTCAGGCCGTAGCTCGGCTTGACCGCGATCTCCTGGGCGATCCCGGTCGTCACCTCGTTCGCCGCCACCGTGAGGAGGCCGTCCGCGTCGACGCGAAACGTCACCTCGAGCCTCGCCATGCCGGCCGGCATCGGCGGGATCCCCTTCAGCGTGAAGCGCGCGAGGCTGCGACAGTCGCTCGCCAGCTCCCGCTCCCCTTGCACCACGTGCAGCTCGAAGCCGGTCTGGTTGTCCGCATACGTCGTGAACACCTGACGCGCGCCGGCCGGAGTTGCCGTGTTGCGGGGCAACACCTTCTCGGCGACGCCGCCCATCGTCTCGATGCCGTGCGTGAGCGGCAGCACGTCGAGCAAGAGCACGTCCTCTCGCCGCGCGTCGTCGCCCGCGAGCAGCTCCGCCTGAATCGCGGCGCCGTAAGCGACGACGAGATCCGGATCGATGTCGGCCAGCGGCTCCTGTCCGAAGAGCTCGGCCACGAACGCGCGCACATAGGGCACGCGCGTCGAGCCGCCGACGAGGATGACGCCGTCGAGCGCGCTCGCCGTGACGCCCGCGTCGCGCAGCGCCCGACGACACGCGACGCCGGTCCTCGCCACGAGCGGCGCGATCAGCGCATCGAGCTCCTCGCGCGTCACCGTCACCGTGGCCTCGCCCCCGCCCATCTTCGGCAACGTCAGCTCGACGGCCTCGCGCTCCGTGAGCGCGTGCTTCGCCTGTCGCGCCGCATCCAGCGCCAGCCGCACGATCTCTCGCCCGCCCATCGAGCTGCCGACGACGAGGCTCGCCTCCATGACCACGAGCAGCCGCTCGCCGAGCGCGCGATCCATGTCGTCGCCGCCGAGCGCGCTGTCGCCGCCGGTCGACAGCACCTGGAAGACGTCGTCTTCGAGCCGCAGCACGGTGACGTCGAAGGTGCCGCCCCCGAGGTCATAGACGGCAAACGTCCCGTTCTGCTTCTTCTCGAGCCCGTACGCGAGCGCGGCCGCCGTCGGTTCGTTGAGCAGCCGCAACACCTCGAGCCCCGCGAGCCGGCCCGCGTCGCGCGTCGCTTGCCGCTGCGCGTCGTCGAAGTACGCCGGCACGGTGATCACCGCGCCACCGACGTTCCGCAGCTCGTCCTCGGCGAGCTGCTTCAAGGCCGTGAGGATCTCCGCGCTCACCTCGACTGGCGTGACCTTCCGGTCGCCCGCCACCAAGAACCGCACCGAGCGCGCCTCTTCCTCGTTCGACGGCTCGGCGAAGCGGTACGTGCCGAGCCGCTTGGTCTCCGGATCGTGCGCTCCACGCCCGACGAAGCGCTTCACGCTCACGATCGTGTCGGCCGGGTGCGCGCCCGCCATGCGCAGCGCCTCGCGCCCGACGATCACCCGCCCCCGCGCGTCGTAGAAGACCGCCGACGGCACGAGCGCCTCGAGGTCGCAGTTGGTGATCGCCTCGGGCCGCGCGTCACGCATCCTGGCGACGATCGAGTTCGTCGTGCCGAGATCGATGCCGATCGGGCGCGGCGCAGCGGCGGGGTCGAAGATATCGAGCAGCGACATGGCGATCTCGTTGCGGCGCGGGTGAGAGTGAGCCTCGGCCTACGAAGCGAGCTCCTCTTCGATGGCCTCGACCTCGGCGAAGAAGCGCCGCACGTAGCGCAACGTGCCGAGGTCTTCTAGCGCCCGCTGCGCGAGAATCACGCGATCTCCCGCGGCCTCGTCGAACGCTCGCGCCAATCCCTCGAGCAGCGCACTCTCTCTCGTGCGCATCGCGCTCGCGAGCTTCTCCAAGGCGATCGCGTCGCGGTGCGAGCGTGCGACGGTGAGCGCCTCGCGCGCCTCCATCATCTCCATCAAGAGGGACGCCGGCGGCCGCGGCTCGTTGCCCTCGCCCACAAGAACACCGGCCCGCGCGAGGAGGCACTCCGCCCGCGCGATCGGATCCCGCAGCGCTCGCCACGCGCTATTGACCTCGATCGCCCGCCCGAGCGCGAGCCGTCGCTCGGCCGGTGGACGCCCGGCGTTGCGATCCGGGTGCAGCGTCCGCGAGAGCGTGCGGTGGCGCTCTTCCGCCTGGGCGAGGTCGAGCGCGAACCGCGGCTCGAGCCCCAAGGTGTCGAACGGATCCTGCATGGCCGGACGCTGGTCCTCGCGGGCTCGCGACGTGCCGCGCACACGCGGCGACGTGCACCTCAGACCGAGAACGACTCCTTGCAGCCGCACTGCTGTTTGGAATGCGGATTCACGAACTTGAAACCCTGCCACTTGAGCGTCTTCTCCCACTCGAGCGTCGAGCCCGCGAGGTAGATGATGCTCTTCTTGTCGCAGTACACCTTCACGGCGGTCCGCGCCGCGGCCTCGCCCGGCAAGGGCTCGACCGGCGCCGTGAACACCAGATCGCGGCCCTCGCGCGCCGGCGCGTCCGAGAACTCGAGCACGTAGCTGAAGCCCGAGCAGCCGCCGCCGCGGACCCCCACGCGCAGCGCGGCATCGGGCGTCCCGCGCTTCATCAAGGCCTCGTGGATCTTGCGCGCCGCCGCCGGTGTCACGAACAGCTCGAGCTGCTTCGATACCGGCTCGGGGGCGAGCGCCTCGGCAGCTTCCATCGTCAGTCCTGCTTCTCTAGCTCGCGCCGCGCCGCCTGCTTCGCCCGAAAATCGGCGATCGCGCTCTTGATCGCGTCTTCGGCGAGCACCGAGCAGTGGATCTTCACCGGCGGCAAATTGAGCTCTTCGACGATCTGCGTGTTCTTGATCGTCTCGGCCTCGTCGAGCGTCTTGCCCTTGATCCACTCGGTCGCGAGCGACGACGACGCGATCGCCGACCCGCAGCCGAAGGTCTTGAACTTGGCGTCCTCGATGACTCCCGCGTCGCTCACACGGATCTGCAGGCGCATCACGTCGCCGCACGCCGGAGCGCCGACGAGCCCCGTCCCGACGTCGCCCGAGTCTTTGTCGAGCGTGCCCACATTGCGGGGGTTCTCGTAGTGGTCGATGACCTTGTCGCTGTATGCCATCTCGAATTCCCTATCTCTCAGAGGCGCCAGTATCAGTGCGCCAGTATCAGTGCGCGGGTATCAGAGGCGCGAGGCCCTCTCTTCGAGTGCCGCCGAATCCCGAAAATACCGCCGTTTTTGCGTGTCGTTCGTATCAGTGCGCCGCCCACTCGACCGAGCTGAGGTCGATGCCCTGTTGATGCATCTCCCAGAGCGGGGACATCCCGCGCAGCTTCGTCACCTTGTCGATCACGAGCTTCGCCACGTAGTCGAGCTCTTCTTCGGTCGTGAAGCGGCCGAGCCCGAAGCGCAGCGACGAGTGCGCGGCGTCGTCGGTCACCCCCATCGAGTGCAACACGTACGAAGGCTCGAGGCTCGCGCTCGTGCACGCCGAGCCGCTCGACAGCGCCACGTCGCGCAGCGCCATCAGCAGCGACTCCCCCTCGACGAAGTTGAACGACATGTTGAGGTTGTTCGGCAGTCGGTGCTCGAGCGAGCCGTTGATCGTCACGTCGGTCAGCCCCGCGCGCAGCGCCGCGAGCAGCCGATCGCGCAGCGCGCCGAGCCTCGTCGCCTCGCTCCGCCACTCCGTGGTGAGGATCGCGCAGGCCTTCCCGAAGCCGACGATCGCCGGCACGTTGAGCGTGCCCGAGCGCATCCCGAACTCGTGCCCGCCACCGTCGATCTCGGCCGTGATGCGCACGCGCGGCTTCGAGCGCCTCACGTAGAGCGCGCCCACGCCCTTCGGCCCGTAGATCTTGTGCGCGGTGAGGCTCGCGAGATCGACGTTCATGGCCTCGACATCGAACGGCGTCTTGCCCACGCCCTGCACCGCGTCGACGTGGAACAGGACGCCGCGCGCCCGCGTCACCGCGCCGATCTCGGCGATGGGCTGCACCGTCCCGACCTCGTTGTTCGCGAGCATCACGCTCACGAGGATCGTCTTGTCGGTGATCGCGCGCTCGAGCTCGGCGACGCTCACCCGCCCGCTCGCGTCGACCGGCAGGTACGTCACCTCGAAGCCGTCCTTTTGCAGGCGCTTGCAGGTGTCGAGCACGGCCTTGTGCTCGATGACCGTCGTGACGATGTGGTTGCCCCTCTCGCGATAGAAGTGCGCGACTCCCTTGATCGCGAGGTTGTTGCTCTCGGTCGCGCCCGAGGTGAACACGATCTCCTTGCTCTTGGTCGCGCCGATGAGCTTGGCGACCTCTTCCCGCGCGGCGTTCACCGCCTCGTCCGCGCTCCACCCGAAGCGGTGACTGCGGCTCGCGGCGTTGCCGAACACCTCGGTGAAATACGGAAGCATCGCCTCGAGCACGC
>SYFR01000474.1 GCA_005800325.1 Myxococcales bacterium
AACGGATGCGCCGAAAGCCCCTGGCCGGGGCGCGACCGGCGCGACCGCGGATCCGCCGTGCGGTTGCGCGTAGGCCCCCATGCCGACCATCGTCGCGTGCGAGCCGCGCGGCATCGGCGCGGTCGCAGCGGGCCGCGGGAACTGTTCCTCCAGCACCATCGTCGACGAGCTCTGCGGCGGACGGTCATCCACCGGAGGCGGGCGGCGGGACGCGGATTGTTGGAGGTTGCCGCGTAGCTCGGCGCAGTCGCCGAGCGGGATCCAGTCGGTCATGCCCTCACGCCATACGAACGTGTCGCGAAGCGAGAGCTTGCCGCGCCCGAACTCGACGCCGACCTCGATGGCCGTCATCGAGCGCGTCTCGTGTTCGGTCAAGTTGACCTGCCACGTCGCGCCGAGGAGCTCGTCCGACCCGCTGAAAATCTGTGTGGCGTCTTCGTCGTCCCAGCTCATCGCGCGCTCTGTGACCGATCTCCAGGGTCAGTGTAGCGAGAGCCACCCCATGAGAGCAACTCGGCGAGGGCTCGCGCGCACGTCGGCACGGTGCTCTCGTCCGCGCCCGCGCACGTGTGTTGGGAGCTCCCGAGTGGTTGGAAGAACCGCGCGCGCCCCGTGGGGACGAGGCGCCGGCGTGGCCGCTCGACCTCAGTTGGCGGGCGTTACGAAGAACGCCGCCGCGTAGTCGAACGTGCAGTCCTTGCAGTACTCCTGCGACGCCGAGATCCGGACGAAGTAGGTGCCCGGCTCGACGGTCACCTCGGCGCGCGAGCAGAAGTTGCCAGCGCCATCGCCCGAGATGTCGTCGTTGAAGGCGAGCTGCGTGGTCATCGTCGTGCCCGGATCGACGCTCACGATCTCGAGTTCCGTGTCCGTGCCCGAGCCCATCGAGGCGTAGTTGTCGCACGGGTCCATCTTGGCGCCGAGCGTCTGGACCGCGAGCACGGACTTTCCGAGCAACATGATGGTGAACCAATCCTTGTCGCCAGCCATCCCGACCTGGGCAGTCACCGCCTCGGTGACGAGATCGGCGCTGGCGAGCGTGCCGTTGTCCTCGGTCTCGGCGACGGTCGTGAGGGTCGTCGTCGCGAGCTCGAACGGGCCGCTCTCGCCGGCGCTGTAGCCGTCGACGATCACGGTGTAGGTCGTGCTCGCGTCGGGGAGGAAGACCGTGGACTCGAGCGCGCCGCCCTCGACACCGTCGGCGCACGCGAGCTCGGTCGTCGTGTCCGAGCAGGTCTTGCGGATGTAGAAGCCCTGGTCGGTGGCCGAGTCGAGCGTGACGACTGTGACAGCTGAGGTCATGGAAGTGAGCGTGTAGAGCTGCTCCTTCGCGCCGCCTCCGCCGGTGCAGGTGCCCAAAAAGAGCTGCGTGCCCCCGCTCGTGCTGCCCATGGCCGAGCCGCTCATGAGGGCAGCAGCGCCCATGCAGGCGCTGCCGATGCTGGCAGCGCAGGACGCGGTGCACTCGTCGTCCTCGCAGTCGACGAGGCTGTCGTCGTCGTCGTCGAGCGCGTTGCCGCAGTCCTCCGGCTTCTCGCAGAACGCCGACTCGAGGTTGCACTTGCCGAGCGCCGGGCAGTCGGCGTCGCTGCCGCACTTGGAGATGCATACGCTCGTGCCATCGTCGGAAATCTCCGAGCAGACCGAGGGCTGCGGGCAGTCGCCGTTCGCGGTGCAGAGCCGCGCGCACACGCCCGCGGAGAGGCAGATGCTGTTCGCGCTCGTGCATGCGACACCGAACGCATCGTTGCAGAGCTCGGTGCACATGCCCTTGGCGAGCCCCGTATCGGCCTCGGTGAGGCACACCCCGCCGCTGCAGTCGCTGGCGCCGTCGCAGTGGTCGCCGTCCACGCCCATGCCCGCGGCGCACACGCCCTCGAAGCAGGCCACGCCCGCCGCGCACGCGGAGTCGCAAGCGCCGCAGTGGGCCGGGTCGTAGCGCACGTCCGCGCACGCCGAGCCGCAGAGGACGAGCGGCGCCTCGCACGCATCGGCTGAGCCGCCCTCCCCAGCGCCACCGCTGCCACCGCTGCCACCGGCCCCGGTCTGCACCGGCGGGATCGCTTCCCCGTCGCAGCCGCTGGCCATCGCTCCTGCGACCGAGACGGCGAACACCGTCAGCGCCACGCCCCGCAACATCGGCTTCATGTCCGCCGCGTACCAGTTTCGTCTGTCGGCGACGAAGGGAAATCGGCTGCGGCGCGTGCTGCCATGGGCGTGAACTCGAGGCTCGCGACGACCGCTCAAAGCTGCGGACATTTCCTCCGCTACCGACCGACGGTCGCTCGGGTCCTTGCCAACCTACGCCGCTGGTAGTTTGCTACCCCGGATGCGCCATCTCTTCCTAATTGCGTCCTTCGCGGTCGTCACGGCCGGCGCCTGCTCGTTCGCCAACGCGCCGGCCGAGCCGGTCGAGCCCGGCGAAACGGGCGGGACCGCGACAACGACCATGACCTCGGCCATGACTGGTGGCGCCGGGGGTGCGAATTGCGTCGCGAGCTCGTGCCCAGGCATGGACACCGACTGCCAGAAGCGAGCGTGCGTCGATGGCGCGTGCGGCTTTATCGACGAGTTGGAGGGGACGCCGTGCGCGGCGGAGGAGGGCGGTCAGTGTGACGGCGTCGGCAAGTGCCTTGCTGCAACGTGCACCGACAGCAAGAAGAACGGCGCCGAGACCGACCTCGACTGTGGCGGCGGCTGCCCAGCCTGCGCCGTCGGCCAGGCGTGCGGGCTGCCGGCGGACTGCAAGACGAACCTCTGCCAGAGCGGAGTTTGCGGTGAGTGCAACAAGATCGCCGACTGCGCGAAAGGCACGTTCTGCGACCCCGACGGCACCTGCGCGCCTCAGAAGGAGCCCGGCGAGCCGTGCGGAGTTTCCTTCGAGTGCACGACCGGCCTCTGCGCCGATGGCGTTTGCTGTCAGGAGGCGTGCAACGAGGCTTGTTTCTCGTGCTCGTCGCTGAACTCGATCGGCGCAGACGGGGAATGCGCCCCCGTCAAGCTGGGTGGCGCCGATTTGGCCTGCACGCTAGGAGCCTGCGACGGCTCCGGGGCGTGCGCGTGCGCGAATGGCAAGCTCGACGTCGGCGAAACCGACGTCGACTGCGGCGGCATGGCCTGTGCCAAGTGCAATGGCGGCGAGCTGTGCAAGGGGCCGAGCGATTGCGCGATCGGCTTCTGCGCGGACGGCGTTTGCTGCAACAGCGCTTGCAGCGGAAAGTGCCAGTCGTGTCTGGCAATCCACACCGGCGGCACCGACGGCAAGTGCACGCCCATCAAGCACGGGCTCGATCCGAACAACGAGTGCGGGAGCGGCGCGTGCAGCTCGGAAGGCTTTTGCAAGCTCGATTCAGGCCAAACCTGCGGGTTCGACGCCACGTGCCTGACTGGCGCCTGCGTCAAGGGGACGTGCCACGCTCCGGCGACCTGCACCGACTTGCTGACGTCGGCCAACGTCTGGGGCGTCGCCGCGAAGGGCTTCGACCTCGTCTCCTGGACCGAGAGCACGCTGCATTTCCTGGGTTGCTCGACGAGTGCAGCGGCGTGCGTGACAGGGAGTTTCTACTGCTTCTACGACCCAGTCGGCCAGACGCTGAAGTTCGGCACCACGTCGACCACGGGCGTCGTCCGCGCCGTCGTGGATCCCGGAAACGTCGGCGGCGACGTGCTCTCGCCGGGGACCAGCTCGACTTGCTGCAGCGCCAATAACTCGTTCGGCGCCTGCAACGCGCCCGACTCCAAGAACAACGGCGTCAGCTTCGGCGCCACGACCGCGCAAGCGCTCTGCTCGCAGCTTGGCTACGGGACCGGCACTCTGGTGCGCGAGTCGGGCATCAGCGGCTGTCCCCAGGTCCACGCGAGCGGGACGCTCGATGCGCCGAAATGGGCTACGGACTTCGTGGACGGCGCCGGCGCTGGCATGGAGTGGGTGTGCTCCGGCTTCAAGTGAGCCGCGCGGCGGGCTGTCGCGCGTGCTCGTGCGCGCGTGGCTGAAGCACCTGGCAAGTGCAGAGACGAGCCTTCCGGCAGCCTTGCTCGCGTGCGCGCGCGGTCAGCCCGGTGCGCGCTTGGGGCCGAAGCCCAGGGCCCAGCCGGCCGCCGCGGCGAGCGACGGCAGGACCACGGCCACGTTGAGCGCGACGAAGACGGCGCTGTTGGCGGCGCTGCCACCGAGACTGACGCCGTGGACACGGAGGACGGCCTTGACCGCGGTCACGAGCCAGTTCGCATACGCCGGGAGCACCGTCGCGAGCGCGAGCCGGCGCTGCCCGAGCTCGCCGTAGCGCAGGAGCGGCAGCGACCACGCGACCGCGGCGATCCAGAAAGCGCCGAGCAGCGCGTTGAGGTGCGAGGCCACCATCGCGCGCACGTCGGCGTCGAGGGCGCCGGTCATCACCATCGCGATGCCGCCGCCGGTGAGCAGGCCCAAGAGGAAGAGGAGCGCCGCCGCCTGGCCGAGCCGATGTGCGAGGGTCATGTCGCGCGCGATTATGCACGAACGGCGCGGCACCGGCCGTGCGAGACTTCCCATCGCCGCGTGGCCGGCGCTACGTTGGTGACTCACGCGAGCCAGACATGACGCCCCCGTTCGATGTTCGAATCCCCGCGCCGCCCACGGGCACGGTCGTCGTTCCGACGAGCTACGACTCGATCCTCAACTGGGACTACGGGTCGAGCTCGGAGAAGCTTCGCAACCTCTACGAGAAGTCGAAGGAGGCGATGTGGAACGCGTCGAGCTACCTCGACTTCAGCATCGACGTCGATCCCGAGGCCGAGAACACGCCGAATGAGCTGCTGCCGATCTACGGCACGCGCCTCTGGGATCGCCTCGACAAGCAACGCGAGCTGCCCAAGCTGCGCCGCATGATGCAGGCGTGGATGTTCTCGAACTTCCTTCACGGCGAGCAAGGCGCGCTGCTCGCGGCGGCGCAGCTCGTGGCCGCCGTGCCGGACGCGGACGCGAAGCTCTATGCGGCGACGCAGGCGATGGATGAGGCACGCCACGTCGAGGCCTACGATCGCTATCTGCGCCAGAAGATCGAGCTGACGTTTCCGATCAACCCGCACCTCTCGCGCCTGTTGCAAGACGTGCTCGCCGAGAGCCGCTGGGATCTCAAGTACCTCGGCATGCAGATCTTGGTCGAGGGCCTCGCGCTCGCGGCCTTCGGGATGATCATCCACACCTCGCGCGAGCCGCTGATTTGCTCGATCGTGCAGATGATCATGCAAGACGAGGCGCGCCACGTGGCCTTCGGCGTGCTGGCGCTCGAGGGCAAGTACGAGGGGATGAGCAAGGGGGAGCTCGACGATCGCGAGACGTTCATCGTCGATGCGTCGCGGCTCATGCACGACCGCTTCATGGCCGAAGAGGTGTGGGAGCACATGGGCATGCCAATGAAAGAGTGCCTCGAGGCCGTCGCCGTGAGCGAGACGCAGCGCGCGTTTCGAAAGCTGCTCTTCTCGAAGATCGTGCCCAACGTGGAGCGACTCGGGTTGTTGACGCCGAAGGTGCGTGCCGGGTTCGAGGAGCTCGGCGTCGCGGAGTTCGAGAGCTACGAGCCCACGGCCTAGCGCGCGAGTGCCGCGGCCGACGGGGCACGCTCGCCGGAAAGTTAGCCGGATCTGGACGGCGTGATACGCGCCCACCCCATGGCGGTATCGGCGTGGTCGAAGCGCGCGCCCACGGGTGGCGGCGTCTCGCGTGAGCGGTTCGTTCCCTGGCTCGAGGAGGAGCTCGGCGCGCTGCGCGACGACGTAGCCGCGGTGCTCGAGCAGCCAGCGGATTTTGCGGCCTGCGAGCGCCTCGCCACACGGCTGCGGCGGCTCGGGGCCGGCGTGAATTCCATCGGTGAGGAGGCCGTCGCGCTCGAGCTCAGCGGGGCCGAAGCCGTCGCCGTGGACATCTCGGCGTCCGGCTCACTTGGCGAGGCGAGTCGCCGCACGCTGCTTCGTGCCATCGAGGCCCTGGTCTCGCTCGCCCAAGCGATCGATGAAGCCGAAGAAGAGAGCTCCGGGCCGGCGCCCGCCGTCCTTGACGAGGCCGCCCCGTGCGCCGACGCGACCCAAGTACGCATCGCGGCGATCGGCGCGGCCGCGCTCGCGGAGACGCTCTCCGCACGCCTCGCGGGCGCCACGCCACTACCCGTGGTGTCCCATCTGCCGCGCCCGGAGACGGCCGCCACGCACCTGCGCAGCGCGCGACCCGTGCCCGACGTCATCGTCATCGACGCCGATTTGCTGGGCGCGGAGCTGCTCGCCGAGGAGCTTCTGAGTGAGGCCCCGACGGACGAAATCCCGCTCGTCGTCGTCGGTTCGTTCGCCACGCCGGAGCAGGCGGCACGCTACGTCGCGCTCGGCGCGGCGCGGTGCTTCTCGAAGCCGGTGTCCGCTGCGGAGCTGCGCGAGGCGTGCGCTGCCCTCCGTCCCGAGCCATTGCGCGGCGCGGCCATGCCGGTCGGCGCGACGACGATCGCTGGGCTCGAAGAGCGACTCGTGCGTGAGCTCGAGGCGGGCCTCGGCGAGGCCCTCGACGGAAGCGCGCGCAACAAGCCGCTCGATCTCGGCGACGGAAGCGAGGTGCTCACCGTGATGTGGGACGCGGTCGCCCGCATCCGTGAGCTCGTCACCGCTCACACGAACGGCTCGGTGCGCTTTCGCCACGACCATCGCGTAGAGGCGCTGCCCGTCGGCGCATCGGTGACGCCGCACTCGCGACGCGAAGAGGACGATCGGCTCGGCCTCCGCGGCGAAGTGCGAAGCATCGCGCAAGACGCGCTCACCGGCATCACGGCCCTCGTCGCCGAAGAAGATCTGTCCACGAACTGGTTCTTGGCGGGCGTGCTGCGCGAGGCGGGCGCGACGGTGTTCGACGCATTCACCGGCACCGAGGCCCTCGATCAAGCCGTGCGCCGCGTGCCGGACGTCGTGCTCGCTGGCGTCTCGCTGCCTGGACTCGACGGAGCGCGACGCGCCCGCGCGCTCGAAAACGACGTCATGCTTCGCGACACGCCGATCGTGCTCGTCGCGAGCGAGCGCGAGACGCTGCGGCGCGTTCGTGAGCTCGGTGTGACCCCGGACGGCACACTCTACAAGGGCGCGAGCGGCAAGGCCGTGTTGCGTCGCGTCCTCGAGGTCTTGCGACCTCACCAGGGCCTCGCCGCGCGCCTCGCGACGCGGGCGAACGTCCAAGGAAGGCTCGATGGCCTCTCACCCATTTCGCTCTTGAGGCTGGTCGCTCGATCGCGGCCCGACGCCCGGATCTTCGTGCAGACGGGACACCAAGCGTTCGAAATCGACGTGTGCGGAGGGACCCCCGTGCGCGCGCACCGGACGGCCGTCGACGGCGCGGTCACGAGCGGCAGAGAGGCGCTCGCCGAGTTGTTCGGCGTGTTCGACGGCCGCTTCCGCATCGAGTGGCCGAGCTCACCGGTCGAGTTCGAGCTCGCGGGGACGCTGGACGAGCTGCTCGCCGAGTCGACGGCGCGCGTCCGCGCGGCGCAGAGGCTCACGAGCGGCGCCTGGCTCATGCGTGCCGAGCGCGTCGAGCTCGCGCCAAGGCACGTGACGCCGCTCTTCGCGGCGACCCCTGAGCCGCACAAGAGCGCGCTCGCGGCGCTGCTCGACGGAGCGTCTCCGAGGCAGCTCGTGGGGAGCGCGCGGTTCGCACCGGACGTGGTCGAGAGCGTGCTGTCCGATGCCGCGCGACGTCTCGCGGTCAGCGCCGTCTACGACGTCTCGGGGGCCGAGCGGCTCGAGGCGGCGACCTCGCGTGAGCTGAGCCGAGTCCAGGGAAAACCGGTGGCTTGCGACGAGCCGCCGCACGCGACTTGCGACGCGGGCGAGCTCGCGCTGCCTGCGCCGTGGCAAGACGACTCCCCCGCTCAGCGCGAACGAGCGATCGAGCTCGACGCGTTCGTCGCCTTGCGCGACACGGGCGACTTCGAGAGCCCGCTCTCGGCCGCCGTCCTTTTCACGGACGATCCCTCGCCGTCCGAGGAGACGGCGGGCGATGCTGGCCCGCTCGGCATCGAGGCGTCAACGGTGCAAGGTATCGAGGCGTCGCCGGTGCAATACATCGACGCGCTCGCCGAGTCCCTCGCCGACGCCGAGGTCGCCGCGCGCACGTCGGTGGCGACCCCCCTGCTCGCGTCGCTGCGACCGGCACCGGGTGCGCCGGCCACGCTGGCGCCGAGCATGGGCATGCCCGCCAAGCAGGCGCCGATCACGACCGAGAGCGCCGTGGCGATGGCAGCATCGACGGGCTCGGCTGCATCTACCGCACCGACCGCAGCGACCGCAGCGACCGCAGCGACCGCAGCGCACGCCGAAGACGAGCCGGACGCCGCCCTGCCACCGCGAGCGTCGAGCCGCCCGGCGACCGACGGTGAGCTCCTCGCGATGCTCAGCGGCGACTCGCTGCCGGAAGGCCCCGGGCTCGCGCGCGCAATTCGCAAGCCCGCCATCCTGCCGGCGTTGCGCGGCAACCCCTGGCCATCGCGGAACGCCCCACTTGCAAGCGCGACCTGCGTGGCAGGCGCTGCGGCACCGAGCCCCGCGCCAAAGGCCAATCATGTGCTGCCCGCCGCGAGCGCGGAGCCCACGGCGCCGGCACAGCCGGAGCCGCCCGCGACCCCGAAGGTCGCGATGCCGTCGTCGTTTGCGACCAAGGCGGCAGCACCGGTCGCAGCGCCACCGGGCGCGCGCGCCTCGCGCATGCTGGCCCCGGTGTTCTTCGCGGTGGTCGGCCTCGGCCTCGCGTTCGGTGCTCGCTGGTGGCGCTTCGAGCAGCCGGCAGCGGCTCCGGGAGCGGCGCCGGGAGCGGCACTCGCGGACGCGACGCTCGAGCCTGTCGAGGGGCCGGCCGCGGCACAGCTCGCACCGCCGGCGGCGCGCGATGCGACGGCGAGCGAAGCGCCCGCAGCGTCCGGCGCCGAGGAGGCCGCGATGGGAAGTGCCCCCTCGGAGGTCGCGCTCTCGGACAAGGAGCTTCGCGCGGTCGGCGCGGGCAAGGGCGTCATCGAGGTGGTCGCCGGAAAGCGCGACGAAATCTTCGTGGACGGCAAGTCGCTCGGCTTCGGTCCCTCGCAGCGAGCCGTCGTCGCCGCCGACGGGCGACGCCTCGACGTGCGCGTCAAGCTGCGCGGGGAAGAGCGCGTGCGTTACGTCATCGCCAAAGAGGGCGTACGGCTTCGGCTACGCATCGCGCCCCCCTGGTCGAACTGAGCCGAATTCCCTCGAGTTTCGAAGGTATTGCCCCGGCTAATCGGATTACTTGGTCCTCGATTCTAACGAATCGAGGAGACTAGGCTGTGCGGAGTTGAGCTGCCGCGCCATGCGCCTCCTCCATCGACTCGCAGTCCTCGCCGGCGCCGCCGCGTCGATCGCAGGCTGCGGGGACGCGCGGACCACCGACTCGGCCGCGGGCGCTACTGGCAATCCGCCGGCGAGCCCTCCTGACCGGCGCGGCGAGCGGGTCGCCGTCGCGCTCATCGACGCGCTCGAGCGCTGCGTGGTTGATCATCGCGGCTTGCTCATCGATCTCGGGACCACGCCGCCGCTCGGTGGTCACGCGCTAGCAGGGCCATCGACGCGAGCCCTGCCGACCGCGACGCACTCGGGCGCGACGTGGGCGCAGCTCTTCGAACATGAACTGCGCGTCACATTTTACCACGCCGAACCGTCGCCGGTGTTCGTGGCGGTCCGGGCCACCGCCGACCAGGCTCGGCGCGCGAGCGTCGCCATCGACGACGTCCCGCTCGGGACGCTCAACGTGCCGGCCGGGCCCGCGCGGATCGTCTCGACGCAAACGAGCCGCGTACCGCTCGGCAGCGGACTCCACGAGCTCGTCATTCGCTTCAGCGGAAAAAAGGGAACGGCCCCGGAGCCGTATGCCGAGCTCGATTGGGTTCGCATCGGCGTGCCCGACGAGCTGACTCGCACCTACGGCGCGCCCACCGTCGCCGACATGCTCATGCCTGCGGCCGAGCTCGGCAAGGTCCCGCGCCGCGCGCTCGCCGTGCGGGCCCCGACGACGATCGCCTGTTCGGTACGCGTTCCGCCGCAGGCTCGACTGCGTGCCAGCGTCGGCATACGCGGCGAGGGGAACGCCAAGCTCGCGGTATACGTTCGGGGCGACTTGGAGGGACGACGCCAGCTCGCGCGGCTCGAGGTCTCGGGCGGCGCGGACTCGCGCTGGGCCGATCTCGACGTCGGACTGGCCGACCTTGCCGGCGAGGTCGGGCGGCTCGAGCTCGCAGCCGAGGAGACGACCGGCACGGGCCGCTTGCTCGTCGGGGATCCGGTGATCGTCGTGCCGGAGCGCACCGAGACTCCCGTGCCCCGCGCGCGGAGCGCCGTCGTCGTCGTGCTCAATGGCGTCGAGCGCACGGACCTTCCGCCCTGGCGCGACACGCCGAGCCCGCATGCCCCGAACCTGAGGCGCCTCGCCGACTCGGCCACCGTCTTCGATGCCCACCGCGCGCCCACGACGAACATCACGGGCGCGGTCGCGACGCTGGTGTCCGGCCAATCGCCGCGCATCCACTCGGTCTTGGACACCGGCTCTCGGGTCCCGAAGTCGCTCGTGGGCGTCGGCGACCTCGCACGCCACGGCAGCGTGCGCGCGTCGATGTTCACCGGCGTGCCGCCCACGTTCGGCGTGTTCGGCTTCGAGCCTCATTGGGAGGCATTCACCGCCTACCCACCGAACGAGGGGCGAGCCGCGACGGCGCCGCTCGACGAGGCCGCGCTTTGGCTGACGGAGCCGAGCGCCAAACCCAACGAAGATCGGCCGATGCTCGCTGTCGTTCACCTTCGCGGCGGCCACCCGCCGTGGGACATCACGCCCGACGAAGCCGACAGGCTGCCGCCGAAAAACTACACGGGAGCGGTTCGACCGCGCGACTCGGCGCAAGCGGTCGCCTCGCTCGGAGGGAAGTTCTCACGGCTCGACGCGCCCGACGAGGAGCGCATGCGCTCGATGTTCTTCGCGGCGCTACACGGCCAGGACGCCGCCCTCGGCGATCTCGTGCGCAAGCTGGAGGACGCGGGGCGCTGGGACTCGACGCTGCTCATCGTGACCGGTGACGTCGCCTCCGCGCGATCGACGCTGTTCGCCGACGCTCAGCCACTCTCCGAGGCGAGGCTCACCGTGCCGCTTTATGTGCGATTCCCCGGCGGTACGCAGGCCGGGCAGCGCGTCGCGCGTCCAACCGAGGCCGCCGACCTCACGCGCACGCTGCTCTTGTCGCTTGGTCTCGAGCCCCCGCCGGATCTTGGCGGTCGCGACCTCGCCAACGTCGCCGCAGGCGCGGACGACCCGGAGCGTCTCGCCGTCGCGTACGTCGAGGACGCATTTTCCGCACGCTGGGGCCGCTTCGTGCTGCACGGCCGCGTCGACGACCGCCGCCCATCCCTCTGCGACGTCATGCTCGATCCGAGCTGCCGCTACGATCGCGGGCAAGAATTGCCGATCACCGCCGAGGCTTTTCTGCGCCGCTTCGTGCAGCACGTCGACGCCCTGCCGGCGCCGCTCGCGCGCGAGGCCGTCACCGTGGACACCGAGAGCGCGGCCGCCCTCAAGGTGTGGGGGCTCTGACCGACGTCACCGACTCAACGGGCCGTCGCGCCGAGCTCCGCTGTTCGCGCCCACACCGTCAGCATGCAGTCGATGCGGCGATAGACCTCGGTCAGGTTATGTGGCGCCGCCGGCGCTGGCGCAGGCCCCACCTCGGAGCGCGTCGCGTCATCGGCACGCGGCAACGCGACGGGAAGGGCGACGGGGAAGGCGAGCGACAACATCCGCGATCGTGAACGGCCGTTGCCCGCCCATCTTTAGCGCGCACGTGGCGCGAGCTGCCCCGCGAGCTGCCCCGCGAGCTGCCCCGCGAGCTGCCCCGCAGTGCGCCGCCCGAACCTTGCGACAAGTCACGCGGCGGGCCGACCGCTGCGGCCGTCGCACTACCCCGCTCAGGAACCGAGAACGACGGCGTCTCCGTCGATCTGCGCGAGCCCACGCGCGAAGCTGCGAATTTCCGGCGGCAGCAGCGACTCGAGGCTCCCGAGGCGCCGGTTGAGCTCGGCGCGCATCTCCGGCGGGAGCCACCCGCCGCTTCTGCCAGGACGGCGCAGGTACCAGGGCAGACGCTTCGGGCTGAGGAGCCGATCGACGAGCGTTGCCGCAACGGCGTCCTCGCGCAGCGCGTCGAAGGCGCGCAACCTCCCCTCGAGCGCCGGGTTGTCGCTCTCGAACACGCGACGCATCGCGAGCTTCTTCGCCGCGCGATCGGCCGCGTCGAAGAGCTCCCCCGCGGGCGTCGCGCTCGGCGGCAAGAGGAACACATGCACGGCTTCAAGCCGCTCGGGAAGCGCTGCGTCGCCATCGAGCTCTAGCAGCGCGGCAAGCCCCACGCGATCGTTCGCCGCGAGCGTTGCCTCGAGCTCGCCGCTGAAGCGCTGGAGCGCGGCGCGATCGAGCCGATACAGCGACAAGAGACTTCGGCTCACCGGCCTGCCTCGATGCGCGCGAGCAGGCTCTTCACGCTGCGCTAGCCGAACCTGCGAACCGTGTCCCGCCCGTACGCGAAGGCCGCGAATCGCTCGAACGCCTCGTAGTCGCCCTCGCACCCCTCGAGCGCGAGATCGCGCGCGGCGACGGTGCGGGCAAGCGCAGGATCCGCGACGAGCAGCTCGACGAGACCCCGTCGCCGCTCCGAAGCGTCAGGCGACAGCGCGCGGGTCCACGCGACCGCCCACTTCGGCGCATCGAGCGACGCGGCCCGCTCGCATGCCACGGCGATCTCGCTCGCCTCCCCGAGCGCCGCGGCGACCTGAAGCGTCCGGCGCCAGCTCTGCTCGTCCACCGCGAGGCGCGGCAGGAGCTCCGCGAGCTCGCCTTCGTCGCCGGCCTCGAGGGCAGCCGCGGCGCGCAGCAACGTTCGCAACCCGAGACCCCGGTCGAGCTCGCGAAGCAGGCGCCGCATCTCGACCGTGTCGCCCCGCTCGCGCGCGACGAGGCAGTCCTCGAGGCTCTCCTTCGGGCCTCCGGCGAACGCGTCGAGCGAGGGACGCTCGCCAGCTCTTCCGCGGCCGCGCCTTTCGGCCCCGGCATGCTCGCCCTCGTCGCGTCGCCTCGGATCCACGCGCAGCTCTGCTCGCGGAGCGGACTCTTCACCGGCTACGTCCTCCGGATCGACGACACCGAACCAGACCTTCGCGCGCTCGAGCCAGTCCACCGGCTACTCCTCGGCAGCGGCGCTCAAGAAATCGTCGTCCGCGTGCTTCGGCGTCTTGAGCAAGCTCCCGTCCCGCCCGTCGCGACGGACCACGACGGTGCGCTGCGTCGCCGTGTCATTCGACTCTCGCGCCACGACCGTGATGACGTTCACGCCCGGGTTGAGCGGCGCGTCGAACGAAAACGCCGCGTGGTGGGGGTCCGTGCCGTTGCGATTCGATTGATAGTAGAGCTTCTTGGGCCCGACAAATAGGTACACGTCGAGTAGCCGCTCACCATCGGACGCATCGACGTCTATTTTCACCTTGTCGCTTCGCGTCGCGGCCACCTCTGCGGTCACCGTCAACATCGGCGGCGCATGCGAGAAAATAGGCGCAAAGACCACGCTCCCGGCGCCCGCCTTGCCGCCAGCGCCGACGGCCGCTTGCTTCACGAACGCGAAGCGCTCGGCTCCCAGCGCCACCTTGATGGCGTCGTCGCGTCGACCGAGGATCTCGAGCGCGACGCCGCTCGCGAGCTTTCCGAACGGCTGTCGCTCGAGGAGCACGTCGCTGAAGAGCAGCGCCTCGTGCGTCGTCGTCACCGACCCCTTCGCCGCCGGCACGTCGACGCGCTTGCTGACGGGAATGCGAATCTTCTCGTTCGCGAACTCGCGCAGCTCGCGGTCACCCACGCTGAGGCCCACGGCGAGCTCGTCCTCTTGGAGCTGGTCCTGAACATCGAAGCTGAAGGCGACGCTGCGCTCTTCTCCGGGCGCCATCTCGCCGAGATCGAAGCGCCCGTGGCGCAGCAACAGGCCATCTCCCGATCGGTTTGACAGGTTCGCCTGCGTCTCGATCGAGCGCCCCTTGCCGACGTTCTTCACCGTGAGAAACACGCTGACGGTCTCGCCGCGCTGCACGAGCCCGTCGCCGTTCGCGCCGCTTCCGTTGTCGACGATTTGATAGCTGTACTGAAATAGCGGCCGCGGTAATGCGACGATCGTCGGCCTCACCTCGCCCGAAGCCGGCGTGTGGCCCTCGTGCGCGTCGAAGTGGATCTTCACGCCGTCGCTGCGATCGAGCGCGTCCTTCGAGATGCGGCACACGCGCTTCGGGTTCTTTGGCAACGGCGCGATGGTGCCCGCCTTGCGTCCGTCGATCTCGCACCACGAGAGCGGCACCGTGGCCGCCTTCGTCTCTCCGGGAGCGATCTTGCCGAACACGAGCTCCTTCTGATTGAACGACCCGTTGTCGCTCTCGGTCACCGCGTGCAGCCGATAGACCGGCGCCGTGCCCTTGTTCGTCACCTTCACCGTCAGATCGAGCGCCTCGCCGGCGAGCGCACGGTCGCCCGCTGCGTTCGTCGACACGCTCACCTCGAAGTCGTCCTTGCTCGGGCCGCCCGCGCCCTTCGCCGCGGCGACGCTCCAGTCGACGCCCAGGTTCGAGAGCGCGGCCGCCGCCTTGTCGAGCTCGGCCTGCCTCACCTCGTCGATGAACGCGCTCGCGCTCGCGAGCTGCGCCTCGGCCGCCTGGTTTTGCGGCAACCGCCGCGCCAGATCGCGCGCAAACTCGGTCGGGAAATCGAGCGCGAACTCGTCCTCGAGCTCGCCCGCCAGCTCACGCATCGTCTCGCGGTCCTCGCGCGCGAGGTAGTACCGCACGACCTGCGCCGGCTTCTCGCCACCGTCGGCCTTGTCGTTCGACAGCCGCCGCTCGAGATCGCGCTCGCGCAGGCCATCGACCTTCAGCGTCAGATCCATCTCGAGCGGATCGACGGACATCGGATCGAGCTCGATGTGCGGCGTCACGCCGACGCCCTGAATCGACTGGTCGCCCGGCGTGAGGTACTGCGCGATCGTGAGCTTGAGCGCCGCCTTGTCCGGCGTTACGTCCGGGAACACCAGCTGAACGCTGCCCTTGCCGAACGTGGTCTCGCCCACGATGACGGCGCGCTTCAGGTTCTTGAGCGCGCCGGCCACGATCTCGCTGGCGCTCGCGCTCGACTGGTTGACCAGCACCACGATCGGAAACTCGGGCTCGCCGTCGACGCTCGTCGCCCGCTTCTCTTCGCGCCCCTCGGACGCGCCCACCGTCGCGACGAGCACGCCGCTCTTCAGGAACAGGTCGGACACCTTCGCCGCCTGATCGAGCAGGCCGCCGGGATTGCCGCGCATGTCGAGCACGAGCGCACGCACCGGGCTCGTCGCGCTCATCTTCTCGAGCGCCTCGGAGATCTCGTCGGCGCTCGTCTGTTGGAACTGCTTCAGGCGCACGTAGCCGACGTCGCCATCGAGCCGTCGCGACAGCACGCTCGGCACGCGAATGTTCTCGCGCGTCATCGGAAACTCGCGCGAGCCTTGCCACTCTTCGGGCCGAGCGACCCACACGCCGACCGGCGTACCCGGCTTGCCTCGCAGGCGTCGGACGGCGTCGTCGAGCGGCATGTTGAGCGTCGACTCGTTGTTGATCTTGACGATGCGATCGTACTTCTTGAGGCCCGCCTTCCCGGCTGGCGTGCCGGGCATGGGGCGGATCACCGTGAGCAGCTGATCGCGAATCGAGATCACGATGCCGAGCCCGCCGAAGTGGCCCGACGTCGACATGTTCATCTCCTTGTGCGCCTCGGGGCTCAAGAACACGCTGTGCGGATCGAGCGTGCGTAAGAGGCCGTTGCACGCCGCGTACTCGACCTCGCGCAGATCGACGCCCTCGGCTTTCTCGAGGTGTTTCTGCAAGAAGGCGAACACCTCGCGCAGCTTCGCGGCCACGTCCCACGGCCCGAGCACGTTGTCGATCGCGAGCTCCATCTGCTCGGTCTCGACGCGCACGGTCACCGTCCCGTTCTTCTCGCCGTGGGGCAGCACGATCACCTGGGCGACGTCGCGCTGGATGTGGTTGAGCGCGCTCAGCAGCATCTCGCGCGGCCGCACGCGGTCCGGATCGACGTAGCGATCGCGCACGAACCGAAGCGTCTCGTTGACGGCCTCGAGCCGCGTCAGGTCGTACTTCGGCGCGCCGGCGGCCTTGGCTACCGCGAGCTGGGTTCGAAAGCCCTGCCACAGTCCCCCCGAGCCGAACTGATGAGCGAGGAAGCCCGAGACGACGAACGCCACACTGACGACGAGAAGCTTTCCTACCGGCTCGATTCGACGCATCCGTTGCGACCTATTCCTGGGACGAGAGGTCCCGGCTGCGACGCGTGGCAAGCGGCGCTGGCCAGGCGCGGGCGCGACGAACGTGGTGCCGCGCCTCGTCCCGCAGCATGGCACGGCATGCGACGCGGCGCACCAAACCGGTCATCGGGCAGAACGGCTCACCCCAGCGGGACAGCCGGCGACGCTCGCAACCGGCGACGCTCTCTGCCGACCCCGCTCAAACGGTAGAGTCGGCCTTGGCGGGCTTGTCCGCCTTGTCGTTCTTGCCCTCGGACAGCTTCTCGGGCTCGTCGTCGTCCCGCAAACCCTTCTTGAAGTTGCGGATCCCTTCGCCGAGCCCCTTGCCGATGTCGGAGAGACGGCTAGCGCCAAAGAACAGCAGCGCGACCGCCAGAATGAGGAGGATTTCCGTTAGACCGAAGCGTCCCATGAGGGCTCCACGCGCCGTCCGGCGCACACGGCAAACCGAGATACAGAGGTACCACCCCGTTGTCGTCCCCGCAAACGCGATCTCCCGCCGGGTCGCGATCGCGCGCGCGCGCACATCGTGCCGGTGATTGCTCGCACGACCCTCGCGCCACTACGATTGGATCCGTTGAGCCTCTCGAATCGTTTTATGGTGGCGCGCGTGGAGGGACGAAACACCCGCCGAATCCAGGCGCCCGCGGCCGTGCTCGCGTTCACCGTGCTCGTGCTCGCCGTCGTCGGCGTCGGCTGCCCGTGCCTGCGAGGTCCGGTCAACGCTAGCCCCGCCCTGCGTTGGTGGCTGTTCTCGAACTTCGGCGCGAGCCGCATGTGCTCGGAGATGCAGAAGCGCAGCGTCGGGCTGCCGGTCGGCATCCTGCCCGTGCCCGGCGTCGCGCCGGCCTGCCCCGACTGCAAGGCCGCGCGCTACTACCCATTCCCGCCCTTCAGCGGCGTGAGCCCATGCTCGGTGACGGTCGACGACCAAAACCAGGTCGTGACCGTGCACATCGCGGGCAGCGGTTACGCGTACCACCCCGTGAGCAAGCGCGTTGGGTACTTCTGCAAAGCGTCGGTCGAGTACCGCCCGGATTTTCGCATCTACGAGGACGACGTCTACGTCTGGGGCGTCGCCAACCGCATCGTGCAGGGGCCGAGCTGCGAGATCGTCTACCTCGAGAACCCGGTGGCGCAGGCGGCGAACATGTCGCCGCTCGGCTGGCTCGCGAGCGGCTTCGCCAACCAGTACGTCTCGGGCGAGCTTCTACGCGGCTACACCGTGGTGCAGAACTGGGACACCGAGAGCATCAGCTTCGCGCCCGGGATCCTGATGCCGCCGCAGAAGCCCTCGACGCCCTACGACGTGAGCGAGGACACGCGCTACACCTTCGCCAACGAGAAGATCGAAGTGGCCTCCGGCCAGCGGGACTACCTCGGCCCGTTCGAGATCGTCGACACCGGCCAGAAGCTCGAGCTGCGCTACTTTCTGCAGGCGGCGGGACCCCTCGACGCGATGGTCGTGACCAAGGCCACCGGCGAGCTGTGGCTCGATCAGTACATCCGCGGCCAGCCCCTCGGCCCGCCTCCGGGCCCCGTCGTCGGGGGCGCGCCGCTCTACCCGGGGCGCGAGCAAGTCGGGAGCTATCAGCTCCCACCGGGGCAGTACTACGTCGTCATCGACAACACGGCGCAGGCCGGAAGCGTCGCGCCGCCCGGGCCGAGCCTGCTCGATCCGCTCGGCACGGCGACCGCGCGTCTCAGCTACGTCGCGCAGCTCGGGGAGCGCTAGTTCTCGGCCCGAAGAGGGCCCAGCTACGTCGTGTACGCGGCGCTTCGCGCCTTGCGTGACCTCGGGACGCGAGCGTTGCTCGCCTCCCTCCGGTAAGCCTTCGTCGCTGCGATGCTCACGCACATGAGTCTCATGATTGATCGGAGTTTTGGGCG
>SYFR01000475.1 GCA_005800325.1 Myxococcales bacterium
CGCGAAGAGATCTTCGGGCCCGTCCTGAGCGTCATCGCGTTCAAGGAGGAAGAAGAGGCCGTGCGCATCGCGGACGCGACCGAGTTTGGCCTCGCCGCGGGGATCTGGACGCGCGACGTGGGACGCGCGCTTCGAGTCGCGCAACGCATGCGAGCGGGCACGGTCTGGGTCAACGGGTACAACCTCTTCGACGCCGCGAGCCCCTATGGCGGCTACAAGCAGAGCGGCTACGGCCGCGAAAACGGCTTCGAGGTGCTGCGCGAGCTGACCCAGGTGAAGAGCGTTTGGGTCGGCCTCAAGTAGTGTGAGACTCTTCGACTCAGGCAACGGCAGGCAGGCCGCGCGCGGCGTGGTCGCCGAAAGGAAAACATGCGCTCGGAGCTCCTCTTTGCATTCGGCATCTGCGTGCTCGGCGCCTGCGCCGTTGGGGTGAGCGACGGCGAGCTCGGCGACGACGACGGCGAGACGAGCCTCGGGTCCGGCACGGGCGGCACGACGCTGGCCGTCGCGGCCGGACCGGATGCGTCGACCACGGGCAGCCCGAGCACCACGACGATGACGACGACCGGCTCGGGGACGAACGGCGCCACGTCCGCGACCGGCATGACCACGGCGACGACCACCACCACCGCGGCCGCCACCTCGCCGGCGAGCGCCGCGGTCGGGCCCGCTACGGTGGCTTCGGTGGCGAGCACCGGCGGCGGCCCCTGCGCGCACAGCCCCTGCGACGCGGGCGGGCCGCTCTCGATCAGCTGCGATCCGTGCGTGACGTACATCTGCACGTTCATCGATCCGACGTGCTGCCAGAGCGTTTGGGACGCCGATTTCTGCGGCCTGTTCGCGAGCGTCTACTGCGCGCAGTGCGCTTGACCCCCACCGGCGGCGGAGCGCACAAAGAAAAGGCCGACCCGGGGGCCGACCTCTTCGCTGCGTCTTCGGTCGGGGCAGCCAGATTCGAACTGGCGACCCCTTGACCACCAGTCAAGTGCGCTAACCAGGCTGCGCTATGCCCCGAACCTGCCCGTGCAGGCTCGCTTCCGAGCTCGAACGAAGCGCGCGGAACCTAGCCCAACCCTCGCCGCTTGCAAAGCCCGATGTCGCGCCCTAGTTGACGCCCAAAGGCGCGCCGGAACCTCGCTGCGCCGCGCGATGCGCCTCGCAATTCGCGCTCGAATCGGGCGACCCAAGACACTAACCTACGGCGGCGTGGACGTAGGCTCGCTCATCGACGGCCGGTACGAGATCATCGGCGAGCTCGGCGCCGGCGCGATGGGCATGGTGTACGTCGCCACCCATCGCGGCACCGGCAGAAAGGTCGCGCTCAAGGTCATTCTCCGCGACGATCTGGCCGCACGCCCGGAGATCGTGGAGCGATTTCAGCGCGAGGCCAAGGCCGCGGGCAGCATCGCCACGCGCCACATCGCGCAGGTCCTCGACACGGCGATCGATCCCGCGACCAAGCGCCCCTACCTCGTGATGGAGCTGCTCGTCGGCGAGGACTGCGGGAACTTCCTCAAGCGCGTCGGGCCGGTCGCCCCTTCCGTCGCGCTCAAGATCGCCGCGCAGGCGTGCCTCGGGCTCGCGAAGGCGCACGCCGCGGGAGTCGTTCACCGTGACATCAAACCGGCGAACCTGTTCCTCGATCGAACGGACGAAGCGGACGTCGCCGTCAAGCTCTGCGACTTCGGCGTCGCCAAGCTGCGGCTCGATGAGGATGGCGCCGAAGAAGATCACGCGCTGACGCGCACCGGCTCGATCGTCGGCTCGCCGCTTTACATGTCGCCCGAACAGACGCGCGGCAAGAAGATGCTCGACGGTCGCAGCGATCTTTGGTCGCTGGGCCTCGTTGCCTACCAGCTGCTCTCCGGGCAAACGCCGTATCATCGGATCGAATCGCTCGCGGATCTCTTCATCACGATCTGCAGCGTCCCGGCCGCTCCGCTGAGAGAACTCGCGCCGTGGATCGACGCCGAGGTCGAGCGGACGGTGCACCGCGCGCTCGAGCTCGATCCTGCGAAGCGATACGCGAGCGCGAACGAGATGCACGCGGCGCTGGTGGCCCTGTTGCCGGGCGGCTCGCGCATCGAGCGGGGCGAGCTCGTGGGCCTCTCGGACGAAGAGCGTTCCCGCGCCGGGCGCGCCGAGCCGGTGGGCTCGAGCGCGGATGACGATCTCGCGCCGACGCTCACGGTCGACCTCGAGGCGCAGCCGACGAAAGAGGCGCTGCCGACGAAAGAGGCGCTGCCGACGAAAGAGGCGCTGCCGACGAAAGAGGCGCTGCCGACGAAAGAGGCGCTGCCGACGAAAGGGGCGCTGCCGACGAAAGGGGCGCTGCCGACGCTCGCGGTCGATCCCGAGGCGCCGCCGAGCCCCGTCGCGACGTCCCATGCCGGGCTCGCCAACACCACGGCCGAGGAGGTGACGCGCGTGCCTCGCCGCGCCGCCCTCGGGCTCGGGCTCGCGGCGCTCGCCGCGGTAGCCGTGGGCGCATTTTTGCTGCGACGTCCTGCGCCGGAGGTGTCCGCGGCTTCCGTCGCGAGCTCCGCGCCTGGCTCCGGTGCGAGCCCCGCTTCGACTGCCGCCCCCGGCCTTGCGCGCATCACGGTCGCGGGCGATTCGTTCAGCGGCTACAGCACGCTTCGCAGCAGCGCCCTCACCGATGCGCTCCAGAAGGACGGCATCGAGCTCGCCTTTCGCGTCGAGGGGAGCCCGCGCGAGCGGACGAAGCGGCTCGAGGACGGCTCCGCGCAGCTCATCGCGACGACGCTCGATCAGTACCTGCTTCGGCCCGCGGGCGGCCGCATCGTGGCCATCGTCGACACGACCGTCGGCGCGGACGCGATGGTGCTCGACACCAAAGAGTTCCCCGCCGTCCGCGACATGGAAGGTTTGCAGGCGGTCGCCACGGCGCGGCGCGCAGAGGGCACGAAGCTTGGCCTCGCCTTCGTGCCGGACTCGGCGTCCGAGTATCTGTCGATCTTGCTCGATGCGCGGATCGCGAGCTTCGACCTCGGCGACTTCGACCTTCGCCCGTCGGCGGATCCGGCGGACGTGTTCAACCAGCTCGTGACCGAAGGCAACGGCACCGTGGCCGCGGTGCTGTGGGAGCCGTTCGTCACGCGCGCGAAGAAGCAGGGATTTCGCGTGATCTTGTCGAGCGCGGACGTCGACGCGGCGATCGCCGACGTGCTCGTCGCATCGGACGCGTTCCTCGGGGCGCAGCCGAGCGCGGTGGTCACGTTGGTTGAGCACTATTACCGCCAGATCGATACGCTGCTGGCGCAGCCCCACAAGCTCCACGCGCAAGTCGCAAAGGATGCCGGCCTCAACGAGGAAGAGGCCCACGCGGTCGTCGACGGGATCCGCTTCTTCAGCGCGGTATCGGCGAAGGACTGGATGACCGGCGGCGAGCTCGTCCGTCAGATCGAAGGCACGGCGGCGGTCCTCTCCCTGGCGGGCAAGCTCGATCGTCCGGTGATCGACGCGAAGGCGCTCATCGCCTCCGAGCCCGTCGAGGCCGCGGCGAAGAACACCGAAGCGATGATCGCCGCGGTACAAAAGGACAACCCCACGCTCGCAGCGCGGCTGTCCGGCAACGCGAGCGTGCGCGCCAAGCCGGTCCTCGACGCGAAGGCGCTCGGGACCGCTGAGGTCCTCGGCCGGCTCGCCCTCCTTCGCTTCGGAGCTGGCCGCCGCGAGCTTGACACTACGGACAGGCTCGCGCTCGAGGCTGCGGCGAAGCACGCCGACGACTTCAACGCCGGCACGACCGTAATCCGCATCGCCGGCTCGGGGGCTGCGGCGTCCACCCTCGCGGACCTGGCGCGCGGCGTGCTCGAAGAGAAGCGGGTCGAGCAGCAGCTCGCCGTCGTGATCGATCCGGCCGCACCGCTCGCGCCCGCGGCGCTCCGCGTCGAGCTGGTGCGCGCCCCGCAGGCGAGCTCGGTTCAGGCAGGCGCGGGTCAGACCAACACGGGTCAGGCCAGCACGGGTCAGGCCAACACGGGTCAGGCCAACACGGGTCAGGCCAACACGGGTCAGGCCAACACGGGTCAGGCCAACACGGGTTCCCCGGCGCCACGCTGACGCGCCCCACCGTCGCGCGCTCACGCCTCGACGGCGAAGCCCGGCTCGTCGTAGACGCGGTCGAACAGCGCTGCGAACTTCGACTCGATCTCGCGACGCTTGAGCTTCATCGTCGGGGTCAGCTCGCCGTGCTCTTGGCTGAAGTCGCGCTCGAGGATCACGAACCGGCGCACCTGCTCGACGCGCGCGAGCTCGCGGTTGCCCGTCGCTACGGCCTCGCGGAGCTTCGAGCGAAACGCCTCGTTTACGACGACCTTCGCCATCGCGGCACCGAGCGCCTCGGAGCGCCCGGTGGGATTGTCGATGAGCTCGCGCGTGCGCTCCTCGAGCTCTGCTTTCGTCACGAGCCCGAGCGCGACACCGAGCTCGAGCGTCTCGATGGGGCTCGGTGCGATGAGCGCCGCGACGTACGCGCGGCGATCGCCGTGCGCGTGCACGTGGCTGATGAGCGGGCTCCGGTTCTTGATCGCCTTCTCGATGTTCGCGGGCGCGAGGTTTTTTCCGCCCGAGGTGATGATGAGGTGCTTCTTGCGGTCGGTGATCGTGAGAAATCCGTCCGCGTCGATCGTCCCGATGTCGCCGGTATGGAGCCAGCCGTTCTGCTTGGCGGCGGCCGTCGCGGCCTCGTCCTTGAAGTAGCCCTCGAACACGAACGGGCCGCTCACGAGCACCTCGCCGTCCTCCGCGATCCGGTGGGTCATCGCCGGCGAGACCTTGCCGACCGTGCCGAGCTTCACTGCCCCCGGGCGGTTCGCGTGGGTGAGCACCGTCGCCTCGGTCATCCCGTAGGCCTCGAAGATCGGGAGCCCCGCGCTCCAGAACAGCTCGAGGATGTCGAGGGCGATCGGCGCCGCGCCGGTCATGAACCAACGCACGCGCCCGCCGAAGGCCGCGCGTAGCTTGCGAAACACGAGGGCGTCGGCGATGCGGTACGGGATGCGGACGTGCAGCGGCAGCGGCCGACCCGCGAGCAGGTACGGGAGCGCGCGCTTGCCGGCGGCCCGCGCCCGCGCGAAGACGCGACGCACGGAGGCGGGCTTCTTCTCGAGCTCGGAGTGGATCTTCGCGTACGCCTTCTCGAAGATTCGCGGCACCGCGCCGAACACGGTGGGGCGCACCTCGCGCAGCTCGTCGAGCACGAACCCGAGGCTCGTCGCGTACGCGGTCGTCAGCCCGCTGTTGAGCCGCCCGTAGAACGCGAGCACCCGCTCGGCCGCGTGCGCCATCGGCAAGAAGCTGAGCGAGAGATCGTCCTCGAACAGCTCGAGCACGCCCTCTTGGCTCGCGAGCACGGCGAGGATGTTGCGATGGCTGATGATCGCGCCCTTCGGCGGACCGGTGGGGCCGGACGTGTAGATGAGGATCGCCGCTTGCTCGGGGCTGATCGCCGCGGCGAGCTCGGCGAGCGCCTCGTCGTCGGCGTCGTCGGTCGCGAACATGCGCGGCGAGGTGAGCCGTCGGTCGCGCTCGCGAGACGCATTGAACAGCTCCTCGGTCCACGGGACGATCGCCGCGAGCCGAGGCAGCTCGGTTGCGGCTGCCGCGAGCACCGTCTCGAGCTCGCCCGCCTCGTCGACGAACACGACGCGCGCCTCGCTGTGCGCGAGCAAGTAGCGCACCTGCTCGACGGATTGCTTCGGATAGATCCCGAAGCTCACGGCGCCTGCGAGCTGCGCGCCCATGTCGTAGATGGCCCAAGGAGCGCGCGTCGCGCCGAGAATGGCGACCCGCTCACCCCGCGCCACGCCGTGGGCGATGAGGCCGGCCGCTACCTTGCGCGCGTGCTCATGGAACTCGCCCCAGGTCGTCGCGCGCCACGAGCCGCCCTGCTTTTCGTAGATCGCCGGCTTGTGCGGAGACAGCTCGGCGCGCCGCCGAAATAAATCACCGAGCGTGCGCGCTTGCGACGCGAGGTAGCGGGCGGGGAGGTGCGGGCCGGTTGGCAGCATGGGCGTGCCCTCGCCTAGAACGGGGGCGTCGGAGTGCGCGCCTCTCGATCGACCTCGCGTGCCCATCGAGGAGGCTCCGGCCCCCGGACGCGCAGTCCTAGAGCCCCTCGATCGTTACGCGGATCATCTTCGCGGGCGTGCGCGGTCGGTCGTTGCCGTCGACCGGCGTCGCCTCGAGGGCCTTGACCACGTCGAGGCCCTCGATCACCTGGCCGAACACCGGGTGCTTCGAGTTCCCCGACGTGAACCAGTCGAGGTAGCTGTTGTGCACGGCGTTGATGAAGAACTGTGCGCCGCCGCTGTTCGGGCGCCCGGTGTTCGCCATCGACAACGTCCCCGGCTCGTTCGAGAGCTTGTGCGCCGCCGGATGCTCGTCGGCGACGTTGCCGAAGGGCGAGCTGCCCGTGCCGCAGCGCGAGCTGCTCGGGTCGATGCTGAACTCGCAGCCGAACTGGATCATGAAGCCGCGGATGATGCGGTGAAAGTGCAGCCCGTCGTAGAAGCTGCGCCCGGCGGCGTCTTGATGGCGCGCGACACGGACGAAGTTCTCGACCGTGATCGGCATCTTGTCGTGAAAGAGCTCGGCCTTGAAGGTGCCGAGCGAGGTCTCGAAGGTCGCGATCGGGTTGCCCATGGGCAGGCGTCGTAACGTCCCGCGTGGCCGCGATCAACCGCTAAAGATGCCGGGCTCGCGGTCGTTCGATCGTCTGACACGGCCCTCCCCGCGACGCCATGATGGCCCGCGGAGGATTTTGGTACGCAGGTTGCTGTGCTGAGTGTGACGGAGCGCGCCCGGACGCTCCCCCGCTCGGCGCGACAACGGTAAGACCCATGGCCCACCCCACCAGGCAACCGACTGCAGCGAAGAGTGGCGAATTCGCGGGATCCTGCGCCACGACGGCGTTCGAGCCCGCAGGCGATAACCTCGGCGAACGGCTCGCCCGGCTCGAGGCGGAGAACCGGACCTTGCGTCAAGAGCTTGACCGCATGTCAGTGTTCCGACACCTCGCCTACCGCGACGACCTGACCGGGCTCTACAACCGCCGCCACTTCACCGAGCGGCTCACGCAGGAGTGGAGCCGCGCCAACCGCTTCAACGAGCCGCTCACGGTGCTGCTCCTCGACGTCGACAAGTTCAAGGTGATCAACGACGGCGCAGGTCACGCGGCGGGCGACCACGTGCTGACCTTCATCGCGCGCCAGATGTCCCGCGTTTGCCGCAAATTCGACGTCGCGTGCCGGCTCGGCGGCGACGAGTTCGCGTACATTCTTCCCTCGACCAACCTCGAGGGCGCGAGGGTCGTGGCCGAACGCCTGCTCGAGGCGATCGCGACGGCGAGCGACCGCCCGTCGCTCCCGGAGGGGCTCGACATCAGCCTGTCGATCGGCATCGCGGACCGCCTGGACGCGTCCTCGGCGGCGGACCTCGTGAAGCGCGCCGACGCGGCGATGTACGACCGAAAGCGCTGCAGCGTGCCGGTCGCGGCCGCCTGAGCGCGCCCGACGACAGAGCCCGCGTGAAGCGACGCGCGAAGCTCACGCACGAACAACCCGCGCGGCCACTGCGTGACCGTCGCCGCTAGGGAGCCTTGGTGCCCGCGCTCGCCGACGCGCTCGGCGCGGCCCCCGGATCCATCACGCGCTTCACGTCGCCTCGCGCCTTGCACCCGCGCGGATCCCCACGCTCGCAGGCGCGCTTGAAGAGCTCGTCCGCCTTGTCGGGATCGCGCGGCGTCCCCTTTCCGTTGAGGTGGAGGTAGCCCTCCTGGGTGCACGCCGTCGGTAGCCCGCCCTCGCAAGCCTGGTGGAAAAGCGCGAGCGCCCGGGTCTCGTCGCGGCCCACGTCCTTCCCCTCGACGAGCAAATTGCCGAGGTTCGAGCACGCCAGCGGGAACGAGCCGGCGCATGCCTTCTCGTAGAGGCGCACTGCCTCGGTGACGTCTTTTGCCACGCCTCGCCCCTGGGCCAGCGCCGACGCGAGACCGTTGCACGACGGCGCGTGCCCCTTGTCGCAGCTCGACCGGTACATGCTGGCCGCGCGCTCCTCGTCGCGCTCGATCCCCGTGCCGCCGAGGTAACAGTTCGCGAGCTGCTCGCAGCCGTCGAGGTCGTTGCCCTGACACGCCTTGGCGAAGAGCGCGGCGGCCGCGGTCGCATCGCGAGCCACACCGCCCATGCCGGCCATCGTCACGATCCCGAGGCGCGTGCACCCCGGGAAGTGTCCGCCCTGGCACGCCTGGCCGTAGAGCGCGCGCGCCTTGTCGGGATCCGCGCTCGCGCCAGCCTCGCGCCGCTTGCCGAGCTCGGTGCACGACGCAAGCGCACCGCCGTCGCACTTGGTCTCGAGCTCGTCGTCAGGCACGAAGGCTTGCGCCGCGCCGGTCCCCGCCGGTCCCGCGAGGTTCTTCATCGTCGTGCAAGCCGTGGCGTGCTTCATGTTGCACGCCTTCTCGAGATATTTGCGCGCCTCGCTCGGATCTTTGGCGAGCGCGCCGTTGCGGGCGTACAGCGTGCCGAGGTTGTTGCAGCCGATCGCGTCCTCTTTCTCGCACGCCTGTCCGTAGGCCCGAGCCGCCGCCTCGAGATCGACCGGCACGCCCATGCCACGCTCGAGCATCGCGCCGATGTTCGTGCACGCGGGAGCGAACCCGCCGTCGCACGCCTTCTGAAGCACGACGCGCGCTCGCGCGAAATCGGCCGCGTTCGCGTTGGGCCCGATGAGCTTCGAGCCAAGGGACGCGCACGCCCCGACGTTGCCTTGGTCGCAGAGCGCCGCGCACTCCTCGTTCGTGACGCACACCGGCTTGCCGCTCGACGGCGGCGGACCGTCTGGCTTGGGCATCGGGCCTGGGCCGCGGGCCCACAGGTAAAGCGCACCGACGAGGACGACGACTCCGCCAGCGATCGCGAGCTTGCGCTTCTTCTCCACGGGCCTGACTCTACCGGCGGCAGTCCATCGAATCGACGGGAAATCGACTCACGCCGCCGGCCCGCGCACGCGCTCCGAGCCGTCTTGTCCGCGCCGCGTGAGACGCAGCTTGTCGAAGTGCTCGAGCAGCGGGATCGCCTGCTTGCGCGCGAGGCCCGCCATTTCCTTGAGCGCAGCGATCGGCAAGACGTCGCTCGTCTTGAAATGCTCACGAACGCGCGCCGCGAGCCCATCGACGGCGGCCGCGTCGAACCACAATTTGCCCGCGTGCACGACGGCGAGGGAGCGCTCGAGCGAGGCGAGCGACGCCCGCATGTATTTTTCGGGCACGCCGCCGGTGACGAGATCGGTCTCGCTCATGCCGTCGAGCTTGGCGGTCGCGAGCAGCTCCTTCGTTCGCGCCAGCGCCGCCGTCGCCGCCGAGTCCGCTCCCGCGCCGCGGAAGCTCGCGAGCCGCACGAACCGCCCGTCGACGAGGACGAGCTTCGGTTCGACGCCCTTCGTGAGCTCCGCGAGCAAGAGGCCCACCGTCGCCGCGTCCGTCTTCTGCCCGAGCTGCGCGCGCAGCGTCTCGAGCTCGAGGCCCGTATCGAGCGGCGCGGCCTGATGACGAGCACGCACGAGCGCGGCCGCGTCTTTCGCGAGCCCGTCGAGCGCCGAGCGCAACACGAAGGCGCCGTCGCCCGCGAAGGCCAGCGTGCCCGCGCCGACGAGCGCGCGCGCCGCTTCGATGAGCCGCGCGGCTTCGATGCAGAAGCGAGAGGCGAGCGAGGCCATCGGCACCGAGCGGGGCGCGGCTTCACTCGCCATCGCGATCGCGCTCGCCGCCGCGTCGCCGGCACGCAGCGCGGACAATAGCTCGCTCCGCTTGTGCGCGCGGACCGTGCGACTCGAGCGCGCGTCGAGCACGACACCTCCGCCGCAGACCGCGCCGGCGGGGCCATCGACCTCGGCCCCGCGCAAGACGAAGCGATCGCCGCCGAGCGCGACGAGCGGCGTCGCGAGCAAGAGCC